>DAINRK010000223.1:0-7298 GCA_036741855.1 Anaerolineales bacterium | reverse complement strand
GGATGGGCAATCTTTTATGGGAGCATTGTTATCTTTGTTGCATTGCTGGTCATGGCGCAACTGATGAATAAGAGAGTTGTTGCAAGGGAGGAGCGTGATCTCGAAGCGCGTTTCGGCGAGGCCTATCTCGAATATAAGAACAAGGTCCCGCGCTGGCTCTAGAAACTTCTGACGTGATGACCACAGCGAACTGGTGTTCCGTGCTTATTTGGACGATTGCATGGGGTGTGACTGGTGCTTCTTTGTATATCAGCGGCGTCTTCAACTCGCCACAGACGGGACCACTTTGGGTGGCTTTGGCAGGTGGTGCTATCTCCTGGTCAATTGCTGGAGTCTCCACTTTTTCTATTAAATCAGGTGGCTCTGCAAAACACTGGAAAATCGCAATTCTGGTAATTTGGGCACTGGCATATCTTGCATCCCTCACTCTTGGGGGCCTCATCCTAAATTCGTCCGCGTTGAGTGACACCATCATGGGACTTCTTATTGCTTGCATCGGATGGTCTGCAGGTGCTGCTTTAGGTGCCTTCATGAGCATACGGCTGGCTGGCGACGGTTCAATGTTGAGGCGATCTAACATCGTGGCAGGCATCTGGACCCTGGGATTTTTCACGGGCAGCTTTATCAGCCTCGTGGTTGCATTTCTGGCAGCAGAGCTCGCAAAAATATATATCGGGTTTCTGATCGGAGTTCCCGCTGCGTTGATTCTCGGGTTTGGATTTGGATGCGCTTTGGGCGGATTCGTTGCCTCGGCAATTGCAATTACTCTTACACGAGCTTTGAAGTGAGATGCATGGCTTGGTCTGGTAAATTCCCTTGCCATGCCTTTGGGCCTGGGCTATAATCGCACGGCTTGAAATCTCATTTAAGGAAAATGCATCAATGATCGATGTAAACGAACTTCGCAAAGGTGTCACCTTCGAATTGGATGGCGGTCTATATAAAGTGCTGGATTATAGTCATAATAAAACTGGCCGCGGCAATGCCACGATTCGAGTGAAAGCCCGTAACCTACTCACAGGAGCAAATATCGAGCGAACTTTCAACTCGGGCTTGTCCGTTCAGGACGTAAGCCTTGATTTCCATAATGTCGCGTATCTTTATAATGATGGCGACTTCTATCATTTCATGGATAATGAGACTTTTGAACAACCAGCCATTAAAGCTGAAATGCTAGGGGATGACGCGTATTATCTCAAAGAAGGCATGGAAGTAAAACTGACTTTTTACAGGGGTGAGCCGCTTGATGTTGAAATCCCCTCCTCAGTGGATTTGAAGGTGGTGGAGGCAGAAACAGCCATCCGCGGTGATACGGCTACAGGCGTAACGAAGAAAGTCAAAACCGAGACCGGACTCGAAGTAAACTGTCCACAATTTGTGAAGGTGGGTGATACCATCCGAGTGAACACGGAAACGGGTGAATACGTTACTCGTGTCTAAAGCTATCACCATAGTTTTCCATCATTATGCTCCATTTTAGAGCGAGTGGCTTGGGTAATAAAACAGGCTGCTCGCTCATCACTTATTTATATTTTTAACCTATAATTCAAGTATGAAAACTCCTGCTGGTATTGAATGTCCTCATTTTTATGGCGATTACTTCCGCGGTCGCAGTGTGGAAGAATGCCGCCTGCTCAAAGCCGCGGGGCAGGAATGGACGCGGGACTTGTGCAAATCTTGTCCCGTGCCGGAGATTGCCAGGGCGAATGCCTGCCAGTTCATGCAGTTACGTCCGAAAGTTGGCCGTCCATTTTCAGCTGCGTTCCTGCGTCGAGTCCAGATCAATGCTTACTGTGAGAAGACACAGAAGAAAGTTTCAGAACCGCATATCGGTTGTGGGGAATGTCACGCCCTGCCATTTAAAATTGAAATCAAGTCCTGAATTTTCGTAAGGGGAAAATTTATCTTTGGAAAGCTGATCACATCATGTCTCTAACATTGTTATTTGATCTTGATGACACTCTGCTCGATACAAATCTGGAAGCATTTGTCCCGGCATATTTTCAAGCTCTGGCGCAACATGTGGCGGGTCGTGTCGCGCAGGAAGTGATGTTACCTGCACTTGTGAGCGGCCTGACTCTCATGAGCGAAAGCGAAGATCCAACTCGCACGCTCCAAGAGGTCTTTGAAGTTGATTTCTATTCGAAACTTGGAATAGCGAAAGAAGAATTATTGGGTGTTTTCGATGAGTATTATGACAATGTTTTCCCAACACTTGTAAAACACACAAAACAAAAACCGGCCGCAGTTCCACTGATCGAGTGGGCATTGTCCTGCGGCTTTACAGTGGCAATTGCCACAGATCCGTTCTTTCCGCGCAAAGCCACGTATCATCGAGTCCGCTGGGCGGGGCTCGACCCTGAGCAGTTTGAGCTGATCTCTACGTTCGAGAATTTTCACTTTAGCAAGACTCATCCTGCATATTATGCTGAAGTGCTTGGGCGCTTAGGTTGGACTGATGGACCTGTGCTGATGGTTGGTAATGATGTACAACGTGATTTGATTCCCGCGCATCGGCTTGGGTTGAAGACCTATTTAGTAGATGGGGAATCCGTTTCAAGCCCCGGATTTGAAGCGGGGCGAGGCACATTAGCAGATCTTCGGCCCTGGCTTGAATCCGTTAATCTAACTAGCCTCGAGCCATCATTCGAATCACGTGATTCGGTCTTGGGAATCATGATGTCTACTCCCGCGATATTGCGAAGCCTATCATCATCCCTAACAACAGAAGAGTGGCGGCATGAACCAACAGAGGACGATTGGGCGGTGAATGAGATTGTTTGTCACTTGCGTGATACTGAAATTGAGATCCATCAACTGCAATTGGACTTAATGCTGGCACGGGCAGGTGCATTCATTCCGCGCCCGGACACAAGTGTTTGGGCGAATGAACGCGAATATTTGAATGTGGATGGCCCCACGGCCCTGGCTGATTTTACCGCTGCGCGCCTCTTGAATCTGAACAAGTTAAATAATTCGGATCGTGAGATATGGTCGCGGAAGGCGCGGCATGCCATTTTCGGCCCCACAAATTTTCTTGAAGTAACCAGTTTCATTGCAGATCATGACAGAATGCATATTCAACAGGCATGGAAGACTTTAAAAAGCTTGTAATAGGCGTATGTGCAGGCGCGTCCAATTCTGAAAGGCTGTGTTATAACAGCCTAGTACAACTTGGTAGTCAGAATCACCCTTTCCCATATTTTACGGATTACCGCTGTTACTCAACCGGAAATTGTAAATTCTAAAGTGGTTTTACTTCGAAAGTCTTATTAATTAATGAGAAAAGCGATAAGAGGAGACATATTTATGAGAAGAAGAGTAGTGGTCACAGGGATGGGATGTATTAGCCCTGTGGGAAATAATGTCAGAGACACATGGTCAGCCATTTTGGCAGGTAAATCAGGATCCGGTATGATTACGCTGTTTGATGCGAGCAAACACAAAACAAGATTTGCAGCAGAGGTGAAAGGCTTTGATGCCGCGGCGATGTTTGGTCAGCGTGAGGCGCGGAAAATGGATCGCTTTACCCAGTTTGCAACTGCGGCAACTAGCGAGGCGCTTGAACACTCTGGCTTGAAAATTGACGAATCCAATCGCGACCGGGTGGGCATATTAATTGGCACGGGCATTGGCGGAATTGGCACGATGATGGATCAGGCAGATATCATGCGCGAGCGTGGACCCGATCGTGTGAGTCCGTTTTTGATCCCGATGATGATCTCTGACAGTGCTGCTGGCATGCTTGCGATTCGCGTGGGAGCGCGCGGTCCCAATATGGCAATTGCGACTGCATGCGCATCCGGGAATAACGCGATCGGGGATGCTGTCGAAACGATACGTCGAGGTGCCGCGGATGTAATGATTGCCGGAGGATCAGAAGCCTCGCTTGTACCTCTTGCCATGGCTGGGATGAATGTGATGGGTGCGCTTTCCACGCGCAATGAAGACCCTCAGACTGCTTCCCGTCCATTTGATAAAGACCGCGATGGATTTTTGATGGGCGAGGGCGCGGGAATCTTAATATTGGAATCACTGGAACACGCACAGGCTCGAGGTGTCAATATTTTGGGTGAACTCTCCGGCTATGGAACAACCGATGACGCTCATCATATTTCTGCGCCCGCTGAAAATGGTGCAGGCGCGGCAATGTCCATGAAGCTGGCATTGGAAGATGCGGATTTGAATGCGAACGACATTAGTTACATCAATGCTCATGGAACATCTACCCCTTTGAACGACAAGAGCGAAACAGCTGCGATCAAGACCGTATTTGGAGAGCAGGCGTACAACATTCCTATATCATCCACCAAATCCATGACCGGGCATTTATTGGGTGCATCCGGCGCGGTGGAGGCAGTGTTCTGTATTATGGCGATACGCGATGAAATCCTGCCGCCCACCATTAACTATCAGACACCCGACCCGGAATGTGACCTCGACTATGTTCCAAACGAGCCGCGTAAAGTTTCTCCCACCCATGTTATGTCAAACTCATTTGGCTTTGGTGGCCATAATGCAACATTAATTTTCAGCCGTTTTGAAGAATAATTATTGAGCCGTATGTTTTATACGGCTCAATAATTATGTTAACAAAGTGCCGAATAATCAGCGAAACGTGAATTTGATATTTGGCCTTCAAAGCTATTCAAAAAGTTTACTTACGCATGTAGAACATGCGTGAGACAAGCGGTAGGAGCATGTTATGCCATATGCACACATCACAGGTTGGGGGATGGCGGTGCCTGAGCCGGTTCTGACGAATGATGATTTATCGAAAATGGTGGATACGAATGACAAATGGATCCGTGAACGCACCGGAATTCGCGAACGCCGTATTGCACGCGAGAATGAATTTCCTTCCACGCTCGGCGTCGAGGCTTCGATCAACGCGCTTACAGTGGCTAACCTTCGCCCAACAGATGTGGATTTGATCATTTGTGCTTCCTCTTCACCTGAATATATCTTTCCTGCTACTGCCTGTCTCATACAGGACCAAATTGGCGCATCAAAAGCGGGCGCGTTCGACCTGCTTGCTGCCTGCTCCGGCTTTATTTATGCTCTGAACATGGGGGCACAGGCGATCCGCAGTGGATCGATCAAAAGTGCACTTATCGTTGGATCTGAGACCCTCTCA
This sequence comes from Anaerolineales bacterium, assembly GCA_036741855.1. GTDB lineage: Bacteria > Chloroflexota > Anaerolineae > Anaerolineales > Villigracilaceae > Defluviilinea. Next base: position 2,161 of record DAINRK010000223.1, on the reverse strand, counting down.
CGTTTCATAAATTGGAAGGATCGCAATACCTGCATCCTTTTTGGGGATGGTGCAGGCGCATTCGTTTTGCAGGCCAGTGAACAGCCAGGTGGAGTCCTTTCGGCTGTAATGCACTCGGACGGTTCAGGAGGCGATTTGCTCACGCTGCAGGGTGGTGGCAGCCGGTACCCTGCCTCAGAAGCAACAGTCCATGATGGAAGGCATTACATCCAAATGGATGGAAAGGAAGTCTTTCGCTTCGCAACGCGCGTGATGGCTTCTGCGACCCAGGAGGTGCTCCACGCCGCGGGATTAACCATCGATGAGATTCGGTGGATCATCCCACATCAGGCAAACATCAGGATCATTGAAGCGGCGGCACGCGGCCTCAAATTGCCGATGGATCGTTTTATCGTGAATCTCGAACGATATGGAAATACCTCAACGGCATCCATTCCGATTGCCATGGTGGAATCATTGGAAAAGGGGCAGATCAAGCCTGGAGATAAAATCGTGATGGTTGGTTTTGGCGGCGGGCTCACATGGGGTGCACTGGCCGCCGAATGGACCGGTCCCATTCCAAGCAAGGGACATGTTCGCCCCGGACAGTATCGTACATTTGGGCGTTTGCGCTCGTTTGTACGACGCGCCCTTCGATTCATCGAAGGGCTCCTATATCGCCGGGAGTTGTAGGATGTGGTCAAGGGGCATCGAATGTGGTAGGATAGGAATGAGATTTAGTAAAGGAGTGTCACATGCCTGGACTACCACGTGGCGCAGAGCTGATTGTCATCCTGGTGATTGTTTTGCTTCTCTTTGGACCCGGACGTATCGGCAAACTTGCCGGTGAACTCGGAAAAGGGATCAAGGCTTTTCGCGATGGCCTTGGCAAGGATAATCAAGAGAATGATGCAACAACGGACGCGAACGGCAACATAGAACCGAAATAATACAAAAGGCTCTCGTAAAGAGAGCCTTTTGTATTATTTATAGCAGCCCTTTTAGGTCCATTGGTGAGGTAACTGGATTCTTACAAATGAATCTTTCGCACACATATACAGTCGCTTTTCCATCCCTCAGTGGGCGCTCCATCAACAAGGTTGGCGCGTCTTTGGGTGGGGGATAGGATGATGCAGCGACGATCGCATTGGGTCTGTATGCAGATTCAATGACTCGAACCAATTCTTCAGTGTTCCCAAACACACCTGATTCATATATGACTGCAACCTGTTTCACCTTGCCCAGGGCAAAATCTGCCGCTGATAACCATCGCGCGAACGCGGTTGGGTAGCGCGGTGCCATCTCTGCCACAAGCCCGAGGGATCTCTCTGCAATGTCGCGGTATTCACCACTGTCGGTAAAGGCGGAGAGTTTTAATAACGCCTCACACGCCAGCGCGTTGCCTGATGGAGTGGCATTATCCTGCAAATCCTTAGGACGGAGCAATAAATCTTCACTATCTTTCGATGTGTCGAAAAAGCCGCCGTTGGGATCGTTGAATAATTCAATCATTTCATCAGCGAGTTCTCTCGCGGCAGTGAACCATTTGTTGTTGAAGTCCGTTTGATATAGCTCAAGCAAGCCAAGGATCAAGGCCGCAAAATCTTCAAGGAAGACCTCATTGGTTGGTTTTGCGTCTCGCCAGCTGCGCTTGAGTTTGCCATCAGGTCTGAGTGAATTTAGCAAAAACTCAGCATTACGTGTAGCCAATTCATAATATACATCATTTCGGGGAGCAACATATGCGAGCGACGAAGCAATCTCCCCGTTGCCGTCAGAAGCCACAACGACGCGAGCTGCCTCTGCCATAGTGGCAAGCATAAGTCCATTCCATGAGGTGAGAACCTTGTCGTCAGTACCGGGGCGGACGCGCGAGGCACGCGCAGACAATAGTTTGGAATGCAGTTTCGCTAACCTAGCGGGGACGGTTTCGGGATCCAGTTTGAAGCGGGCGGCGAGAGAGGAATCATCCAGGGCGCGTTGAAGGACCGTTTTGCCGTCCCAATTTCCTCGCGGAGTTATTCCATATGCAGCTTCAAAGAATTCAGAATCAGCTTTAAGAATCTTTTGTATTTCGTCCAATGACCAGACGTAGAATTTTCCCTCTTCGCCTTCCGAATCAGCATCAAGACTGGAATAAAATCCGCCGTCCGGATGCGTCATTTCCCGCGCGATGAAATCC
>DAINRK010000222.1:0-7317 GCA_036741855.1 Anaerolineales bacterium | reverse complement strand
TAAAACAAAGCGGCTCACGGACGATCCGTGAGCCAACCTGGTACTTCCAAAGCAAACTACTGGTATCCTACGGCGCTTAAGATAACATGAGAAGTGTGATGTGTCAATGAAATTGAGAGATGAAATTTAGTTGGCAAGCTCATTCAAGCGCAATCTGCTCTGCTTTTGCAAACTCGTCGGGGGTGTTCACATTCCAAAATGCCAGGCCTGAAGGATCGAATTGTTTCAGTTCCTCAGACGTCAATATACGGATCTTCACTTTTGGAAACCAGGCAATGACTTTCCACTGATCGGCATCGATCGCGGATTCGATCGCGGCAAGACAAGTCTGGCGGCGATAGACAGCGTGGAGCGGCTCGTAGCCTTCTTCACTCTTTGCGATAACAACATCCGCTTCTTCCTCGACGAGCAGCCTGCTCGCCGTTTCGATGAGCGTCGCGCTGGCGAAGGGCATGTCACATGCAATCACTCCAACAATAGGGTGCGACGCGGAAGCGATTGCAGTGTAGAGTCCGCCCAGAGCGCCGCGACCAGGCTTGAGGTCCGTAAAGAGGCGAAGATCGAGGAACAAATAATCTTCGGGACGATTCGTCGTCACAAGGATCTCATCCGCAATCGGCCTGAGTCTCTCGATCACGCGCTGAATGAGGGGGCGTCCGAGAAAAGTTTTGAGCGCTTTATCCTCGCCCATACGCGAAGATTGTCCGCCAGCCTGAATGGAAATCGTAAGCATTTGGGTGTATTATAAAGGTGAAAGTAGAAGGTTTGTATGGCTACGACAATTGGAGATTACCTGGATAAATTGACGGTAACGGGGGAAATATACGAAAAACTCGAAGACAACGCAGTGCGCTGTTATGCATGTGGACATCGCTGCATGATCCGTGAGGGTAAGCGCGGGATATGTCAGGTGCGGTTCAATCAAGGTGGAGAGTTGCGCGTACCGAGCGGGTATGTGGCTGCGTTGCAAAGTGACCCGGTTGAGAAGAAACCGTTCTTTCATGTGTTGCCTAGTACAAATGCTTTGACATTCGGAATGCTCGGTTGCGATTTTCATTGCGGCTACTGTCAAAACTGGTTGACCTCGCAGGCCATGCGCGATCCGTCTTCAGATGAATCAATAAATCACATTCGAAAAATGACCCCGCAGGAGATGGTGCGCCTCGCGCACCGGACGAATGCTGCTGTGGTTGCATCTTCCTATAACGAGCCGTTGATCACAAGCGAATGGGCGGTGGCAATATTCAAGGAAGCGAAAGCCGCAGGCTTGACTTGCGTGTATGTCTCAAATGGAAATAATACGCCGGAAGTGATGGAATATATCCGCCCCTACATCTCCGCTTATAAAGTGGATTTGAAATCCATGAACGACAAGAATTACCGCAAACTGGGCGGTGTTCTGCAAAACACGCTGGATGGAATCAAGCGCGCCCACGATATGGGTCTATGGGTTGAGATTGTCACTCTCACAATCCCCGGTTTCAACGATTCGAATGAAGAGCTATGGGATGCGGCGCGGTTCCTCGCGGGTATTTCAAAAGATATTCCCTGGCATGTGACAGCATTTCATAAAGACTATAAGATGACGGACCCGGATAATACGGATGCTAAAACCCTTTTGCGCGCGGCTGAGATCGGACGCGAAGCAGGATTACGATACGTGTATGCAGGCAATTTACCCGGACAAGTTGGTGAATATGAAGATACCTCCTGTATACAATGCAATTACCGTCTGATACGCAGAGTGGGATATATTATTAAAGAATATCACATTACAAGTGACGGAACTTGCCCAAACTGCAATCACAAAATACCCGGACTGTGGCATAAAGACCCCTCCAGAGTAGTGTTAAATGGTATCGGCATACCCTTGCCCGTTTACTAGAGATTGATTTGCTGTATAATCTGATTATTACCGCTGGTTCATTATTTGCTAAACTTTTGGAGTAAATTATACGTTGAATATTTACTTCAAGTTCGAAGAATTATGCGGCATGTTGTAACTCGGAAGGAGGTGCTTCGCACAAAATCGATTCCGAAATCCCTATAAGTGTACGCAATCGAATCCAATCTAAATTTCTCTTAGGAGGAGAAACGTGAAACGCAACCTATACGTTTTGTTGTCGCTTTTGGTGCTCGCCAGCATGGTCCTTACTGCATGCGGTGGCGCACCGGCGACCGAAGCTCCCGCCGAGCCAACAGAGCCACCGGCGACCGAGAAGCCCGCAACAGAAGCTCCTGCGACCGAAATGCCAGCAACTGAAGCGCCATCTGCTTTTACCGGCGATAAAGTAGAAGCTGCAGACTGCGCTTATGGCGGCGAATTCAAGTCCATCGAAGCGGTGGATCAGAATACGGTCAAATTCTCATTATGTTATTCTGATCCAGCCTTCTTGCAGAAGGTCGCTTTCGCAGTGTTTGCCATTCAAGACAAGGATTATCTAGATGAGATGGGTGGTGACTCTGCCAAGATGAGCGAAGCGCCCAATGGCACAGGTCCGTACACCCTCAAGGAATGGGTGCGCGGCGATCATATTACTTTTGAGGCTAATCCGAACTACTGGGGTGAGGCACCCACCATTAAAACCCTGATCTTCCGCTGGTCAACTGAAGCTGCTCAGCGCCTGCTCGAGTTGCAGTCTGGAACAGTAGATGGCATCTTCAGTCCCGCTGCTGAGGATTACGAAGCGATCCAGTCAGACTCCAACTTGCAGTTAGTGCCTTTCCAGACCGGGAATGTTTTCTATCTGGGAATGAATAACACCATGCCTCCGTTCGATAATGACAAAGTGCGGCAGGCAGTAGCGATGGCGATAGACAAGCAACGCATTGTGGATCAGTTCTATCCCCCAGGTTCATACATTGCTGAGCAATTTGTGCCGGAAGATTTCAAACCAGGCTTTAGCACCGCCGGTGATGGCGCAAAATGGTACAGCTATGACCCGGAAGCAGCTAAAGCTCTGCTAACCGAGGCTGGCTTCCCGAATGGCTTTGATGTCTCAATTTCCTATCGCGATGTGGTACGTGTCTATCTCCCACATGTAGCCCAGGTGGCACAGGAGATTCAGGCACAGTTAGCCGAGGTCGGAATCAAGGTCACAATCGAGCCAGTCGAGTCAGGTGCATATGTAGAGTCCGTGGCCAAGGGCGAGCAGGACTTTTTCATGTATGGCTGGGGTATGGATTACCCAGACTCAACCAACTTCTATGATTACCACTTTGCCAGCAACAGTCCGCGCTTCGGCAACGAATGGCCCGACATCGTGGAAGAAATCAAGGCTGCCGCTCAGTTGAGCGATCCTGCTGAACGCCAGACTCATTATGATCAGGTCAATGCTCTGATTAAAGAGCATGTACCAATGGTGCCGGTGGCGCACGGCGCGACCGCCAATGCCACTTTGGCAAGTGTGGGGAACGTGGTCTTTGGTCCGCTCAATGAGAATTTCCAGGAAATGACCACTGACTCTGGTCAGTTCGTGTGGATGCAAAGCGCGGAGCCAATTAGTCTTTGGTGCGGCGACGAATCCGATGGCGAAACGCTGAGAGCCTGTCTACAATTGTATGACTCACTGCTGGGCTATGAGTTTGGCGGTTCCGGAGTTCGCCCGGCGCTCGCCGAATCATGGGAGTCTAATACTGAGGCCACCGAGTGGACCTTCCACCTGCGCGAGGGCGTAACATTCACCAATGGCGCCGAACTGGACGCTAATGATGTAGTTGCCAGTTACGCGGCGCAATGGGATGCATCTAATCCCAACCACAAGGGCAACAGCGGTGCGTTTGAGTACACCCCAGGCTTCTTCGGCCAGTTCCTGAACGCGCCACAATAATCTATTCAAGCATGCTGTTTGCTGAGTAGTTGCTACATTACAATATGCCCTGAAGATTCCTGAGAATTTTCAGGGCATAAAGCTATTTCTGCTCGATCCATTATGTATCAATTTCTGTTTCGCCGTCTGATTTTGCTGATACCTGTGATTCTCGGAATCACATTCATAACGTTCGCACTGGCACGTATTCTGCCGGGCGATCCATGTTACGCGGTCATAGGCGAAAAGGCAACTGTTGAACAATGTAACGCATTCCGGGAGCGCGAAGGGTTGAATGACCCAATTATTGTTCAGTTTGTGCGCTATTTGGGCGATGTGGCCCAGGGTAATTTTGGTGAATCACTAAAAGACAGGCGGCCAGTCGCACAAATCATGCTGGAACGTTTGCCAATGACACTGGAGGTAACGATCGGTGCAATGCTGTTCTCCAGCATCTTTGGCATATTGCTGGGTGTGATCTCCGCCGTGCGGCGCAATACAGCCGTGGATGTATTCACCATGATCGGTGCGAATATTGGTGTCTCGATGCCGGTATTCTGGCTGGGATTGATGCTGGCTTATATTTTTGCCATCTTCTTCAAAGATACGCCATTTTGGATCCCACCATCGGGTCGTCTTTCATCTGGCATTTCCATCCCACCATTGGCTGAAACATATCAGTTGCAAAACCTGCATGGCCTTTGGGGAGCAATCGTTACTTTCGCCTCGAATACTGTCACATTCAATGCGCTGATTACCGGAAATTATGAAGTGCTACGTGATGCCTTGTGGCATCTGATATTGCCATGTGTAGCAGTAGGCACAATTCCGTTATCGATCATCGCGCGTATAACTCGTTCCAGCCTCCTTGAAGTCTTTGGGTTGGACTATATTCGCACAGCCCGTGCAAAAGGTTTGCGTGAGCGTGCAGTTATCTTCAGACATGCCATGCGCAACGCCATGCTACCAATTGTCACAATCCTTGGTTTATCGGTCGGTGGGTTAATGAGCGGGGCAGTGCTGACTGAAACTGTATTTTCATTGCCGGGTGTGGGCACACGGCTGGTGACTGCAATTTTGTCTAGAGATTACGCTGTTGTGCAGGCATTTACGGTAGTCATTGCTCTTATTTTTGTTTTCATCAACCTTATCGTGGATTTGTCTTATGTCTTTCTGGATCCACGCGTCCGGTTGCAATAATCGTATTTATGTCTTCAACTGCCACTTCAATTCAACTTGAACCCATTAAAGGTGTGGTATCGCGGACGCCCCTGGAGAATGCCCTGCGGCGTTTTATCCGTCACCGTTCGGCCCAGGTGGGGATCATCATCCTCGGATTTCTGACTTTTGTGGCGGTCTTCGCCTCTGCACTTGCGCCTTATGATCCTATAAAACCACTCCGCGATGTCAAGCGCCGCTCCCCACCTTGTATTCATGTGCTTGGTTGCCCTGCAGACCAGCCACAACATTTCTTCGGCATTGATAGCAACCAACGCGACCTGCTTTCACGCATCATCTATGGCTCGCGTCTTTCACTGGAAATCGGCATTGTTACAGTCTCATTTGCCATCCTTATAGGCACGGCTTTGGGCGCTTTTGGTGGCTTCACTGGTGGGTGGACAGACAACATTATCATGCGGGTTATGGATGTTCTGCTTGCGTTCCCTAGTCTTTTATTATCCATTGCAATCGTTGCTGTACTTGGTCCGGGCTTGATCAATGCCTTGATCGCCATCGCTTTTGTTTCCATTCCTATTTACGCGCGTACAGTGCGTGCCAGCGTTCTGCAGGTTAAGGAACAGGATTTCGTATCCGCATCACGCGCGCTTGGCGCCTCGCCGCTTGGAATTCTGGCTGGTCATGTTCTCCCAAACGCGATCACACCCCTTATCGTTCAAGCATCGCTGGGTATAGCCTCTGCCATTCTCAGCGCGGCGGCGCTTTCCTTCCTTGGTCTGGGCGCGGCGCCACCGACGCCAGAATGGGGACTCATGCTGGGTGAGGAACGTAACAGTGTCTTTAATGCTCCACATCTTGTATTCATACCGGGCATTGCAATCATGCTCACGGTATTGGCATTTAACCTAATCGGCGATGGATTGCGTGACGCGCTCGACCCAAGGCTCGTTAATGTAAGTTAAAGAGGATTACAGATCAAAGTTTGCACGCGTGTCTAAGAATGATGGTGAAGAAAATGTAACAGCCTCTGAGTCGCAAATGCCGGTAAGGTCAATGAACTTATCGAAATGCAATACGCGAGTGGGGGCCTTGCAGTATGAAGACCCCTCTCAGGTAGTGTTAAGTAGACCGATATATATAATACCTATGTGCTAATTTATGATTTGCTGTATAATCATTTTACTCATTTGAAAGGAGGTGTCTTTCCACTTATATCTATCGTTTTCGATTTAACTACAAATTCCACCTAATAAAAATCTCTTGGAGGAGAAACGTGAAACGCAACCTATTTGTAATACTTTCAATGCTGGTGCTAGCCAGCGTGGTTCTTACAGCATGTGGTGGAGCACCCGCCGCAACTGAAGCGCCAGTAGCTACTGAACCTCCCGCCACAGAAGCGCCCGCTGCCACCGAGGCACCGGCTGCAACTGAAGCACCAACAGAAGTCGCCTGTGCGCCCGCAGAAGCAGGCTGGGATCCCACAACAGCCGATGTTGGCGCCAAGGGCATTAACATTGCCTTTGAGCAGGAACCTGACCAGGCTGTTGGCATGTACAGCAACATGAGCTTCGCTGCCTGGATCTATCAGATGTATGGTGTCGGCCCCGGCAAATGGGATGCCGATAATAATCTGATCGCATATGCAGCAGAAGAGGTACCGAGCGCCGAAAATGGTGGCGTCTCTGCTGATGGTTTGACCGTTACGTATAAACTCAAACCCTGCCTCTTCTGGTCTGATGGTGAGCCAATTACATCCAACGATTTTGTCTTCACCTACCAGTCTGCAATTGACGAGGCCAATGCTCCCATTACGCGCTCCGGCTGGGATAAGATCGCCAGCGTGGAAGCACCTGATGATCAGACTGTAGTTATCACATTCACCGAACTCTACCCCTCTTGGACAACTCTATACAACCTGGGTCCAAATAACAGCACCGGTGGTCTGCTCCCGGCCCATATCTTCGAAGGACAGACCGGGCTCGAGACCAACCCGCAAATCCACCAGCCGACCTGGGCTGGCGGTCCGTTTGCGATCAAGGAATGGATCGCGGGCGATCACATGACGCTGGTCCGCAACCCCAACTATTTTGGGACCCCGGCCAAGCTGGATTACATCAATATCAAGTTCGTGCCCGATCCTGAGACCGGTTTGGCAGCTTTGCAGACTGGCGATGTGGATCTGATGGTCAACCTGGCTGAATCCGATATCGAGACTGTCAAGGGGATGGAGTCGCAGGGTATCCAACTGCGCGTGGACGCCACACCCGATTTCGAGCATCTGTTCTTCAACCTTGGTACAACGGCAGGCGTGGACGGCAAGGGTATCAGT
>DAINRK010000221.1:0-7335 GCA_036741855.1 Anaerolineales bacterium | reverse complement strand
TCAATGGCTGGTTCAGTCGAAAGTGACAATTCTGGTGATACTTCCCCATTCATTGAATACAAATCCCCATTGGCATTGGTATTGACGACCAATTCGCCCCCCATGACTGGAATACCTTCATAGTTCTGCTGATAACGAACCGTTAGGCGTCCATCACCGGTATTCTTAGTCTTTTTCACAGCGAGATCGCGCTCTGGGTTCCTCAATCCGAATTCTGGTGCGAAGCGTTTTGCCAGGGCCATTGCAGGATCTGCGGGGCGAGCAAAAGTGGAAAGTCCCAGTGCCTTGGCGGCAGGAACGGAACTTCCGCTTTCTGGACCGATAAAACTGACTTTGCCGCTTTCTGTATTAACCTGGCGTTTGATACCATCGCCGCGTTGTGCAGAGGCGGACAGAGGCTGCATAACAGAGAGCCCCAAGGAAAGAACAATGATGCTTGAGAAAATTAGCTGGAGGAACTTGCGGGATTGGAACATGAAAATCTCCGATAGAAATTGATAATTTTTTGGATACAAATGCTGAGGATTAGCCTACTTTCAAAATTCCGCCCAAATTAATCTTGGGATCTATTCTTAGCTCAACAATAGCAAATCCACGACGGCATGTTTGTAAATGGGTTACAAAAAGACAATGAGAAGTAGTTACAGGCTTCTATGAATGAAAGGGCCGGTTTTGGCTATATCTTGAGACAACAATTTATGTCTATATTTGAATTTACTAGAAAAATATCATAAATATTGACTTTTCCCCCTCATCCTGCTATAATTTCGCCGTCTGGCGGAAGATGGGCGAAGGGTGGTCGTCTCACTGTAATTTGTCAGACAATAACACAAATTGGTCAGGAGAATCAATGGCGCAACTGGAAATCAAGAACCTTCACGTGAGTATTGACGGGAAGGAAATCCTCAAAGGTCTCGATCTAACCATAGAGCAGGGGAAGATCCATGCGATCATGGGTCCCAACGGCACTGGCAAGTCCACGCTGGCTTACACGTTGATGGGACACCCATCCTATACGGTAACTGAAGGTGAAGTTCACTTTAAAGATCAAAATATCCTTGAGTTGGAGCCGGATGAGCGCTCCCGCCTTGGTATTTTCCTTGCATTCCAATATCCCGTCGCTATCCCAGGTGTGACAGTCGCTAATTTCCTGCGTACCGCCATCAATGCTCGACGCCGCGCGGTCAACGCTGAAGACAAAGGCATGCCCATCCCTGAATTCCGAAAACTGCTCAAAGAGAAAATGGCAATGCTCAAGATGGACCAGAATTTTGCAGGCCGTTATCTGAATGAGGGTTTCTCTGGTGGTGAAAAGAAACGTGCGGAGATTCTTCAATTGGCGACCCTTGGACCTGAGATCGCGATTTTGGATGAAACCGATTCGGGTCTGGATATTGATGCCCTGCGCATCGTTGCAGACGGAGTTAACGCGCTGATGAACAAAGATATGGGCATTCTGGTTATCACACACTACCAGCGTTTGTTGAACTACATAAAACCCGATTATGTTCATGTGATGCTGGATGGACGAATCGTCGAATCGGGCGGACCCGATCTGGCTCTGCATCTTGAAGAGCAGGGTTACGAGTGGGTGCGCGAGAAGCATGAGGAAGCTGCGTAGAAATTAGAAAATTCGAGAGTGGTCAAGAGTAAGACCTTTACTGTTCTCTTATCTCTACTCTGGAATAACTGGAGATTATCATGAGTGACGATACTAAAATCTTAGAAGATATCGGTCAATATAAATATGGTTTTCATGACCGCGACGATAACTACACATTCAAATCACAAAAAGGTTTGAGCCGCGAAGTCGTGGAGAATATCTCGCGTATGAAAGGCGAGCCGGAGTGGATGCTTGAGTTCCGCTTGAAAGCGCTTGAGCACTTCCAGAAGCGGCCGATGCCGAACTGGGGTCCCACGTTGAAAGATCTCAACTTTGATGAGATTTACTTTTACGTCAAACCCACCGAGAAAAGCGAAAAATCCTGGGATGACGTGCCAGATGATATCAAGCGTACCTTCGATAAACTCGGTGTGCCTGAAGCCGAACGAAAGTTTTTGGCAGGCCTTGGCGCACAGTATGAATCAGAGATGGTCTATCACTCGATCCAGGAACACCTTGAAAAACAGGGTGTAATCTTTCTATCCATTGAAGATGGACTGAAGCAATATCCTGATTTGTTCCGTGAATATTTCGGAACGGTGATCCCAATTGAAGATAATAAATTTGCCGCCTTGAATAGCGCAGTATGGTCGGGTGGCTCGTTTGTGTATGTCCCGAAAAACGTGAAAGTGGATCTGCCTTTGCAGGCATACTTCCGTTTGAACACGGCTAATCTTGGCCAATTCGAACGCACACTGATCATCGTTGAGGAAGGTGCGTCGGTCCATTATGTGGAAGGCTGTACCGCGCCACAATATACGACTGACTCATTCCATAGTGGTGTGATTGAAATTGTTGTGAAGAAGGGCGCGCGCTCGCGTTATTCGACGATTCAGAATTGGTCGACCAATGTATACAATCTCGTCACACAGCGCGCAAAGGTCTTTGAGAACGCGTCACACGAGTGGGTGGATGCGAACATCGGCTCGAAAGTCACAATGAAATATCCATCCTGTTATCTCATGGAGCCAGGCGCCCGCGGTGAAATGCTATCGATGGCGTTCGCAGGACCGGGTCAGACCCAGGACGCAGGCGGCAAGATGTATCACTTCGCGCCGAATACTTCCAGCAAGGTTACATCCAAATCGATCAGCAAGGGTGGCGGACGTGCTTCGTTTCGCGGCTTGCTAAAGGTTTATAAAGGCGCGAAAGGCGTGAAGTCCAACACAGTTTGCGATGCGCTTCTACTCGATCCGCAGTCTCGTTCAGATACGTATCCGTACATCGAAATAGATGAAGACGATGTGACGATCGGTCATGAGGCTTCGGTGAGCAAAGTGGGTGAGGAGCAACTCTTCTATCTTATGTCTCGTGGTCTCAGTGAAGAGGAAGCCACTACGATGGTTGTCTCGGGCTTCATCGAACCGCTGATCAAGGAATTGCCGATGGAATATGCAGTGGAAATGAATCGTTTGATCGCACTGCAGATGGAAGGAAGCATCGGCTAACATGCAGGAAAAACCCAAAGTAGTTGTCTCGAGGACTCGACGTGCTGAGTCTACAGCCAAGCAATTTAACTTTACTGAAACAGATATCCGCGCAGCAGGCAATGATGTCGCTGCGTACCGGACTTTGGCCTGGAACGCGTTTAAACGACTTGCTCTTCCCGTCACCACTGAAGAAGCATGGCGCCGCACTGATATTCATAACCTGCCGGTGGATAAGTTCATCTTCGCTCAAGATGGCGCATTCAATGACCTACCCGCCGTCCGCGAAGATTTGCTCAAGCCTCTCACCGGCGACCAGCATGGCGGGCAAATCGTTCTTACACCGGGTGGCGTGAAAATTGATCTCGATGAGCGACTCGCGAATAAAGGCGTTATCTTCACAGACCTGAAGACTGCTGAACAAAGATATCCTGATTTGCTGGCAAAGATAATCGGCAAGACCGTCAATGTTGAGGAAGGGAAATTCTCGGCATTGGCGGGAGCATTTGCTCAGAATGGTGTCGTCTTATATGTTCCCAAAGGCGTGACCGTTGAAGAACCACTTCACTCGGTGCTTTGGGGGCCTGGTGCGAACATTGCTCACGTCTCGCATATTCTGGTTTTGGTCGACGAAGGCGCGTCGGTGACCTATGTCCACGAGTCCGCGTCGCCGGATGACATGGCATCCAATTCGATGCACGCGGGAATCGTGGAAATCCAGGTGATGCAGGATGCATCCATGAAGTTCGTCGAACTTCAATCGTGGGGACGTCATGTTTGGAATTTCTCTCATGAACGAGCGCGTGTCGAACGCGGCGGCAATCTCGATTGGATCTTCGGCGCGATCGGTTCACGTCTCACCAAGAATTTCTCTGAGCTTGACCTCGCGGGTGAAGGTGCGCAAGGGCGCATGTCCGGTTTTTATTTCACAGATGGCAACCAGCACCTGGACCATGATACGCAGCAGAATCATCTGGCCCCACATACCACAAGCGATCTGTTGTTCAAAGGCGCATTAAAAGGTAAGAGTCGATCAGTCTGGCAGGGCATGATCTACGTCGCGCCGGGAGCGCAGAAAACAGATGGGTACCAGGCCAACCGGAATTTAGTCCTGAGCGATGGCGCTCGTGCGGATTCGATCCCAGGCTTGGAGATCCTCGCGGATGACGTCCGTTGTACGCATGGCGCGACAGTCGGCAAGCTGGAACAGGAGCCAATCTTTTATTTGAAGTCACGCGGCATCCCACAGGCCGAAGCGGAAAAAATTGTTGTCGAAGGATTTTTTGACCCTATCTTTCAACGCATTCCGTTCGAAGGCGTTCGTGAAAGATTCCAGCAGTATATTTCTGACAAGATGTCAGTTTAATAAATCTAATTTAGAAAGAAGTGAATACATTGATGGCTACAAAAGCAAAATCAAAACGCTCGGTTCAGGCAAAACCCAGTGCAGGTACGAGCATCAAAGAGAAACCGAGGCTGAATGAGAAAGCACGTGTGGTGAATAAGATATCGCCGCCTCGTATTTCATCGGCGGCCGAGGAGCGCAAGTCATCGAAAGGTCCGCGTGTGCCGCAGTTCGCCTACATGAAGGCGCCTGGTCTCGCGCATGATTTTCAGGTGGGCGATACTGTTGAAGTCTATGGCGATCACGAAAAAAACAAGGAACGCGTACGCGGATGGGTGCAGGGAATTGTTGTTCAGGTGGATAACAAACTCGTCGCAGTGCAGTTCCGCTCGAACGTCTTCCTCACCGATGGCTGGATGGTCCCTGACCGCATCCTCTGGTATCCGTTGAATTCGGAACATATTCGTCCTGTCTTGAAGAAGGGCAGGAAAGAAAGGCCAATTCCGGACTATTAGGGAGATAAGTAAACATGAACAATTCTACATGTTTACTTATTGATCCTCCGCCATGCCCCTGAACGTAAACGAGATTCGAGAAGATTTCCCTATTCTCCAGCGTGAGACCTCTCCGGGTGTTCCGTTGGTCTATCTTGATTCCACGGCAACGTCACAAAAGCCTTTTGCTGTCATCGAGGTGATGGATCGTTATTATCGGAACTCGAACGCAAACATCCATCGCGGCGTCCATACGCTCGCTGAAGAGGCAACTACGCTTTATGAGCAAGCGCGTGAGAAAATCGCAAAGTTCATCAATGCCCCATCTGCACGGCAGGTTATTTACACTCGCAATACGACGGAATCCATCAACCTGGTCGCCCATACCTGGGCCCGGGCGAATTTGAAAGCGGGTGATCTCGTCATTCTGACCGAGATGGAGCATCACTCCAATCTTGTGCCATGGCAGATGCTTCAAATGGAACGCGGCATCGAACTGGACTTCATCCCCGTGACGGAAGCTGGCTTGCTTGATCTGGATACGTACAAGACGCTTCTCTTACGAAGCCCGAAGCTGGTCTCGTTTACGCACATGTCCAATGTCCTCGGCACGATCAACCCTGCGGCTGAGATCATTCGCCTTGCACACGCAGCTGGCGCGGTGACATTGGTGGACGCGGCTCAATCCGTCCCACACCTGAAAGTGGATGTTCAAGCCCTTGACGCAGATTTCCTGGCCTTTTCCGCGCATAAGATGTGCGGACCGACAGGCATCGGCGCGCTATATGGCAGAGAAGAGTTGCTTGAGGCAATGCCCCCATTTATGGGTGGCGGAGACATGATCAAAGTCGTTCATCTTCGTTCATTCCGTGCAAATACACTTCCACATAAATTTGAAGCTGGGACGCCTGCAATTGCCGAGGCGGTCGGCTTTGGGGCCGCAGTGGATTATCTCTCTTCATTGGGAATGGATAACATAGCAGACCATGAACATGAGATTACAGAATATGTTCTGGAACGGCTGGAAGAGATTCCAGGCCTAAAGCTATTCGGTCCCTCAGCAGATAAAAAGGGTGGCATCGCGGCATTTACTTTCGAAGGCGTCCATCCCCATGATGTCGCTCAGGTTTTGGATCGAGATGGTATCGCCATCCGTGCGGGTCATCATTGCGCGCAGCCACTGCACGAGAAATTTGGAATCCCCGCTACCAGCCGCGCTTCTTTCTATCTGTACAATACGAAAGCGGAAGTGGATTTGTTGGTGAATGGGATTTATAAAGTGAAAGAAATTTTTGGGTAAACTCGTTGGTCGAGTAGGGCTGAGCGTTCTTTGCGAAGCCCATATCGAGACCAACAGTTTACAGGAAGTGCTTTTGCTACGTGGTGGTCTCGATACGTCCCGCAAAGGCGTGCGGGACTACTCGACCACCGCTTACTAATAAATATGGACGACCTCTACCGCGAAGTCATCATCGAACATTATAAACACCCCTCCTACAAGGGGCATCTCGACCCGCATGATATCCAATTTGAAGACAGCAATCCATTATGCGGCGATCATATTGAGATTACGCTTCAAACTTCTGAAGATGGGACTGTCAAAGATGCCCGCTTTGACGGTCGCGGCTGTGCCATCTCGCAAGCCTCTGCTGATTTGCTGGTGGAATCCATTATCGGCAAACCGCTTGAAGAAGTAAAACAGCTCAACAAACAAGATATCCTTGACATGCTCGGCATTGACCTCGGACCTGTCCGCTTAAAGTGTGCTCTACTTTCCTTGAAAGTCCTTAAAGCTGGCGTATATGGTCTAGGCGAAGCGAGCGATTCTTTGGTGGAATGAAAGCGTAGTGGCCCGGCGGATTGCGAAAAGGGTTTGACTATTCATCCCCTCGCCGTGTCCCTGCCATAAAATGCTCATGTTCAACTACACAACCTTCGACGAATCAAAAATTGAATATTATGAAATTGCTCCAGCCGATGAATTGCCCCCTGGCGAACGATTGTTTGTTGAGATAGGCGGCCAATCGCTTGTGGTCTTCAATATCGCGGGTCAATTTTTCTCGATTGCAGATATCTGTACGCATGACGACGGTCCGGTTGGGGAAGGCGATCTTGAAGGCTATAACGTCGTCTGCCCGCGCCATGGCGGCGAGTTCGATGTCCGGACGGGGAAAGCTGTGCAATTGCCGGTCGTCGTGGATGTCCCTGCGTATCCGGTAAGGGTGGTGGATGGAGTGATTCGGGTGGGGATACCGAAGGAATCAACCAGTAATTCTTAGTCTAGCCCGTTGGTGAGACTTCATCCATGTTTACGATTCCTAAGGTGCTTTATTTAGAGTTCACCTGGTTATTGCTTCCTATTGTGAAATTTCCGTTGACATCACCGCTAATGTTTATGTCTCTGGC
>DAINRK010000220.1:0-7346 GCA_036741855.1 Anaerolineales bacterium | reverse complement strand
AAAGAAGAAATTGTTACAATGTATTGTAATGCGGCTGGATCAATTTAGACAAATACCAGGAGTCTTTCTTTGTAAAATCTGTATAATTGCTGGTACGCAGCGATTTGCGTATTGTTCTGCAATTGGGCATTGACGCACAAACAACGACTTTTGGTGAGACTTAAATCATTTTCTGTCAGCGCGATGTAGACAGGTCAGATTTATCTAAAAACACTATACTTAACACAAAGGAGTTTGCATGGAACATTTTCTGGCGATATCTGATTTATCTTCAAGCGAAGTGCAAGACCTGCTCGACCTGGCAATTAAATTAAAGGAGGAATATTTCAAGAAAGGCAACCCACCCTATTTCAAAGGGAAAGTATTGGGGATGATTTTCCAGAAACCCAGCCTGCGGACGCGCGTCTCGTTTGATATGGCGATGCGTCATATGGGCGGTGACGCGTTATATCTTTCACCCAATGAGATCGGCTTGGGTAAACGTGAATCCATTGCGGATATCGCGCGCGTGCTTTCGGGTTATCTGCATGCCCTCATGGCGCGCACCTTTGACCACGCGCATGTTGTGGAACTGGCGAAATGGTCTGATATCCCTGTGATCAACGGCTTGAGCGATTACAACCATCCCTGCCAGGGAATCGGCGATGCGCTCACCATTCAAGAGAAATTCGGCAAAGCCAAAGGTTTGAATGTCGCGTACGTCGGCGATGGAAATAATGTGGCTGTATCGCTGATGCATATCTGTGGAAAATTGGGATGGAATTTTACGATTGCGAACCCGGAAGATTATGATCTCAATTCCAAGGCGGTTGAGATTGCAAAAGAAATTGTAAATGAAACGGGAAGTACATTGACCTTCTTGCGCGATCCACACGAGGCTGTGAAAGGTGCACAGGTAATTTATACCGATACATGGACGAGCATGGGGCAGGAAGAGGAAGCCGCCAGGCGCGAGAAAGTATTTCCACCCTATCAAGTCAACGCGCAATTACTTTCTGAAGCAGATAAAGATGTGATTGTTATGCATTGCCTGCCCGCACATCGCAATCATGAATTGACCGATGATGTCGCAGACGGTCCACATTCGGTGATCTTCCCGCAGGCACATAATCGTCTCCACGCGCAGAAGGCGATCCTGGCGCGGTTGTTTGGTGTAGGGTAAAACTCGGTGGTCGAGTAGACGGCGGTGATCCTTCGCCGTCGTATCGAGACCACATGTTAAAAGATAGAATACACTTGAAATTGGTGGTCTCGATACGTGCTCTGCACTACTCGACCACCGGGAGAACAGCTAAAAAGGTATGAATACAAAAGATTACATTGCTTTAGAAGAACAGTATGGCGCGCATAATTATCACCCTCTGGATGTGGTGATCGAGCGGGCGGAAGGCGTCTGGGTTTACGATGTGGATGGGAAGAAATATCTCGATTGTCTTTCAGCATATTCCGCTGTCAACCAGGGACATGTGCACCCTAAAATATTGAACGCGTTGCTCGAACAGGCGAAGAAGGTCACACTCACCTCCCGCGCTTTCCGCAATGACCAGTTGCCGCTTCTTTATAAAGAACTCTCTGAGATGACCGGTTATGAAATGTCCCTGCCGATGAATAGCGGTGCAGAGGCGGTCGAAACGGCGTTGAAACTTGCACGCAAGTGGGCCTATCAGGTTAAAGGCGTGCCGCGCCATCAGGCAGAAATCATCACAGTGGAGGGCAACTTCCACGGGCGCACAATCTCCATCATTACGTTTTCTTCGGAACCTTCGTATCGTGCTGACTTCGGTCCGTTCACCCCGGGGTTTGTCATTGTCCCATATGCGGACGTGAAGGCAATTGAACAGGCGATCACGCCAAATACGGCGGCTGTTTTCGTCGAGCCGATTCAGGGTGAAGGTGGAGTCATTATCCCACCGGCCGGGTACTTGAAACAGGTAGCGGACATTTGTAAAAAGAATGATGTCCTATTGATGGCAGATGAAATCCAGACCGGCCTTGGGCGGGCAGGGAAGCTGTTTGCCTGTGAGTATGAAGGTGTCCGGCCAGACGTGACAATTATCGGGAAGGCAATGGCTGGCGGCTTTTATCCGGTTTCAGCTGTGCTGGCAGATAAAGATTTGTTGGGTCTATTTAGACCTGGCGAACACGGATCAACATTCGGCGGGAATCCGCTGGCAGCAGCGGTGGCACGCGCGGCTTTACGCGTGATCCGAGACGAAAAGTTGTCGGAGCGCTCAGCACAGGTAGGCGAATACTTTATGGAGCAATTGTCCGAAATTCCAAGTCCGCACGTTAAAGAGGTGCGTGGCAAAGGACTCTTGATCGGAGTCGAATTGAAAGAATCGGCGGGTGGTGCACGTCGCTTTTGTGAGGCCTTACAGGAAAAAGGCATCCTTGCAAAGGAAACGCACGATAACGTGATCCGCTTTGCGCCGCCTCTGGTCATTGATAAAGAGACGATTGATTGGGCGCTTCCATCCATAAGAGAAGTATTGAACATGAAATAACATTCTGGAGGGTATAATTTTATTCGGATCACGGTATGACACGTAAAGTAAAAATTGTTGCGACCATTGGACCCGCCAGTGAAAGTGAGGAGCTGCTTGAGAAGTTGATTCTCTCCGGCGTGAATGTGGCACGTATGAATTTCTCGCACGGCACGCACGAACAACACGCGGGAAGAATTGCATTGATCCGCAAGCTCGAGGCAAAACTCGGTGTCCCAGTGGGCATATTGCAGGACCTGCAAGGACCAAAGATTCGTGTGGGCGCGTTGACGAGAATCATACAACTCGCTGAAGGAGAGATCGTCGTGCTCTATGCTACAGGCACTGCGCCTCCTGACGAAGGGGGGACCAAGATCCCAGTTGATTTTCGCCAGCTTTTTGATTCTGTTCGGCCTTCTGACCGACTCCTGCTGGATGATGGTCGCCTTGCGCTTGAGGTTGTTTCCGTTAATAAATCTCGCAATGCACTGACTGCCAAAGTGATCGTCGGGGGACTATTAACCTCGCATAAAGGAATCAATCTTCCGGGCGTCAGGCTGCGTATTTCCGGCTTTACCGAAAAAGATGAAGCCGATCTCGCCTTTGGCATCTCTCAGAATGTGGATGCCGTTGCCATCTCCTTTGTCCGTACTGCAGAAGATGTCAAGAAAGTTCGGTATGCCATGGAGCGGCTATCGAATGGGAAACGTCTTCCTTTGCTCATTGCGAAACTGGAAAAACCTGAAGCGCTGGATAACCTTGATTCCATTTATGATCATGTGGATGGCGTCATGGTCGCACGGGGTGATCTTGGTGTTGAACTCCCACCCGAGCGCGTACCTGTTTTTCAAAAACACATTATTCGTACTGCCAACATGCGCGCCAAACTCGTCATTACAGCCACTCAGATGCTTGAGTCAATGATCATGAGTCCCTTGCCGACAAGGGCAGAAGCTTCTGATGTGGCAAATGCGGTTTTTGATGGTACAGATGCTGTGATGCTTTCCGCTGAAACCGCAGCAGGAAAATATCCCGTTGAATCGGTTCAAATGATGGATCGTATCGTTCGCGAGGCGGAGACCCATTTCTTAGAATGGGGAGCGGAACAAATTGCCTATAGCCTTGAACAGAGTGATGCAGCTTCGATGGCGCTTGCTGCGCAGGCCCTGGCAAATGACAAGAACGTAACGGCAGTAGCTTGTTTTACGACACAGGGCAAAACCGCCTGGCTGATGTCCAAGATTCGGCCGCGTGTTCCGATTATGGCATTCACACCAAGTCAGGATACATACCGCCGGCTGGCTTTCATGTGGGGCGTTCGGCCGCAGAAAATAGAGTTTGCAAATACGCTTGAAGAAATGATAGACCATGTGGATGCCGCCCTGATGCGTTCTGATGTTGTCCAACCCGGTGATCAGGTTGTGCTGATCTGTGGTTTTCCAGTCGGCGCGCTACGACCACCGAACATGGCTCTCCTGCATGATGTTGGAGAACGATTTACCACTTTCTAGCGGAATACCAAAAAGTCGAGGGGTTCAATAACAAACTCCTGGCCAGACACATAATTGCTTTCCCCATGTAATTTTTCTTTGATTTCAATAGAGTGTTGGTCGAATATAAGGCTGGGAATGGTTTGAGCAGCTTCTGAAAAATTAACGAAAACAATCGCTTGTCCATCTGTGTTTCGGCGAATAAACCCAAGAACATGATCATTATTCATTGAGATAATTTCCAGGTCTCCTCCAGAAAAAGTCGAATATGCTTTTCGTAATTTGATCAGCTTCTGCAATCCTTGATAGACCTGTCCCTGAATTGTGTTTTTATCTATTCGCTTTGTATAGAGATCCCAATCGGCTTTTACGCGATGAACCCAGCGGCTGTCCGCTTTGTGGGCAGGATCCGTTTCATAGCTGTAGTCGTTGAGCGTACCGATCTCGTCTCCGAGATAGAGAAGGGGAATTCCACCGGACGTGAGGATGATGCCATGCAGCAATAAGATGCGCTTGATTGCCAATTCCACTTCAGTTGGACCTTCTTCATTGAGTGCCTTTTCCAATCCGGCCAAAGAAGCACAGGTACCGCTGATGCGGCAGTCGCCAGTTTTTGGATTCTCCTGAAAAGGAAGCCCGCGTGCGAAACTACCAGGAAACCTGCCCCGATAAAATTCGTTGAGAAAGCGACGGTGATCGCTGCCATTGATCCCAAGAATGGCTGCATCTTCATCGGAAAATGTCCAGCCGATATCGTCATGCACGCGTACATAATTGACCCATGCGGTCTCAGGATTGATTTTGAATCGTGTGGCCAGTGCCTGTGAAAGCAGCTTCACTTTGCGAGTGGCAAGCGCGTTCCACAGTAAGGCCATCAAAAGCGGGTTGTACGATATCTGACATTCCTCAGGCGCAATGTATTTCACTACGTCGTCAGGATGAACAATCGCTTCTGATTTGAAGAGCAATGCAGGCGATGCAATTCGTGCCACCGCATTGAATGCCCGTATCAACGTATGTGCTCCAGGCAGATTTTCACAGCTGGTTCCAAGTTCCTTCCAAATAAAAGCGACCGCATCGAGGCGGATCACTTCTACACCTTGATTTGCAAGGAAAAGCATTTCCTCTGCCATGCGATTGAACACCGCGGGGTTGGCATAGTTCAAATCCCATTGGTACGTGTGAAATGTGGTCCATACCCAACCCCCACCTGCCCTCACCCCCGGCCACTCTCCCGCAGGGAGAGGGGTGAACGCACCAGGGTGTTCATCGGGAAATATTTCCCGTAGATTCAATTCATAGACGTCGGGCATCTCCCGGTCCGGAAAGATGCGGTAGAAATCTATATATTCCTCATCGCCCGATTTCGCACGTTCTGCCCAAATATGTTCATCCGATGTGTGGTTGAAGACCAGGTCAACAACCAGGCTAATGCCTGCCTCTCGCAAGTCTCGTGCAAGCGCTGCAAGCTGTTCCATTGTCCCGAGAGGTGGGTGGACCTCGCGATAACTGCTGACAGCATAGCCTCCATCGTTTTCTTCCTCCGGAGCTCTAAACAATGGCATGAGATGAAGATAAGTCAACCCAAGTTCTTTGAAGTAGGGAATTTTGGATTTTATTCCTTCAAGGTCATTTGCAAATAGATCGACGTAGCAGACTCCACCTAGCATTTGGTTCGATTGAAACCAGAGCGGATTCCGTTCCCGCGCTTCGTCCAGTCCCCGCAAATCATCTGGTCGCTGAAACCAGGCGCGTGCCAGGCTGAAAAGTAAATCTTCCATGTGAAAGAAAAAATCATAACGATCCCTGTACAAAGCGAGATAGTGTTGAAAGAGTGAAGGGAAGTGTCTTTGTAAGCGTTCGGAAAATTCCTCCCAGCCTTTGGGATCAGCTGAAATGGAATCAGAACATGCCTCTCGAAGGCGCGGAAACAATCGACGATAAGTGATTTGTGATTCGCGTTCGATGTCGATGCTATGGGTCATGTATTTTGATGGTGAGTAATTTGAAGGGGCGAGCCACCCAGGTCGGGCAAGGTGTTTTACTCCCGCCTGGCGGGTCGCCCTTACTTTATTGTTTCAGCCAAAGATGGGAATAAGGTTGAAGCACAAGAGAGGGTTCCACCTGGAGATGATTTTCTGTCAACTGATCTGTGGCAGCTCCGAGATGTTCTGAAGGAAGATCGATTGTTTGTGAGGCACTGCTTAAGTTATTGAGGATTAGCAGGGATTCACTTTCATATGTACGCGTATAAGCTGCGACGGCGGGATTGCCAGTTTCCACCCATGCCATCGTTCCTCTTCCAAAGGCGCGATACTGCTTGCGAAGTTTGATCATTTTTTTAATCGCGTGAAATAAGGAGTTCTTATCTGCAAGCTGGCTTGCGACATTGACTCTTTTGTAGCCCATATCTCCTTGTATCACTTCGGCGAATGGCTTCCCCGTTGTAAAACCAGCGTTTGGGGAATCATCCCATTGCATGGGGGTGCGGACACCATTGCGATCGAATAATTCGATGTTATCGCCCATGCCAATTTCATCGCCATAGTAAATGATGGGCGAGCCTGGTAGCGTGAATAACAATGAATTGATGAGCTCGATCTTTCTTCGATCATTGTCGAGTAGTGGCGCAAGTCTGCGGCGAATTCCGAGATTAAGTTTCATGCGCGGCTCAGGCGCAAATTGTTCCCACATCCATTGCCTTTCTTCCTCCGTCACCATTTCGAGAGTCAGTTCATCGTGATTTCGCAGGAAGATACACCACTGGCAGTTTTCAGGGATGGCAGGGGTGCGATTCAAGATTTCGATCATAGCGTCAGCGCGTTCTTTCTTGAGCGCCATAAAGATGCGCGGCATGATTGGGAAGTGGAACCCTATATGAAACTCGTCACCATCACCGAAGTAGGGACGCACATCCTCGGGCCATTGGTTCGCTTCGCACAAAAGAATTCGCCCCGGATAATTCTCGTCCATAAACGCACGTAGCTTTTTTAGATAGACATGGGTTTCCGGGAGATTCTCACAGTTGGTGCCTTCACGCTCGAAGAGATAGGGAACCGCGTCGGCCCGGAAACCATCGATGCCCAGGTCCAGCCAGAAGCGCGCGATGTCCATCATTTCCTGTTGCACTTTGGGATTATCAAAATTCAGGTCCGGCTGGGTCGAATAGAAACGATGCCAGAAATATTGACCTGCCTGCTCATCCCAGGTCCAGTTGGATGGCTCGGTATCCAGAAAAATGATACGCGAATCTTTATACTTTTGGTCCGTATCACTCCAAACGTAATAATCTCTGTATGGCGAGTTACGATCTGATCGGGCGGCCTTGAACCATGGATGTTCGTCTGAAGTGTGATTCATCACGAGGTCCGCG
>DAINRK010000219.1:0-7366 GCA_036741855.1 Anaerolineales bacterium | reverse complement strand
GAGCTGGCAGAGTTCGGAATCACTACAATCGGACTCTATCCAGGTATGATCCAGACAGATATGAATCAGTATTCCGCGGAGGCAGTTCCAGCCGCTGAGGGCATCCTCAAAGCCATAAGCACTATTGAAAGTATTACGCCAGACCAGAATGGGCTAGCCCTCCTGCCGGATGGAACTACTTACAATTGGTAGTACTTTTACATATCAGTGATCTATTGGGAGAAGTGAGTTTCGTAGAAGGAAGAGAATAAGGGTTTTGTTTAGCTTCAATTGGAAGATTGTAATCGAAGGGATAATAGTGGAGATGATCTCAAAATGTATACACTGCTGTTGCGCCCTTGCTATTATTTTACGATTATCGCTCGAACATTAGGAACTGAATATAACCTTTGTTGAAGCACAAAAAATACGCTTAGTCATACCCACCAATTAGAGACTCCTCCTCACCCCAAACTCCTGAAACTCACCTGTCGGATTCTCCCATTCCACCTTTGACTCATCCACCCGCGAGCCGCGCGGACCTTGCTTGATCATCTCGATAAAGCGTTCCACTTTCTCGCGCTCCCCCTCTGCGATTGCCTCAACTGTGTCATAACCGACATTCCGCACCCAGCCTGTCAGCCCGCCGATTTGACGCGCATGGTATTCCACGTGGGCGCGAAAGCCAACAGCCTGTACACGTCCTTTTACCCACACATGAGAGCGGACTCTTTGATCATTATTTTGTATATGATTCTGGCTCATTTCGTTTTTCCTTCTTTCGTAATACGTTCACGATCCCGATAAATGGGATCAACAGAACCACACACAATAAGACCAGATATGGAAACATATTTTGAAGCGCGGGAAGGACAGTATTTTGCCCAAGCACCGCGCTGCGCCAGTCCATCTCCAATTTGGAGAGAGAAATACCATAAGTCTCTTCCGTACCACGTTCGCAATCTACGCCGTCTGCATAAATGAGCGCGAGATTCAACAAACTTTGAGAACCATAGGTGTCGTGAAGATAGTCCGTAAATGAACGAGCTTCGGCATAGGCTAGAAATGCCGAGTCGGGATTGGGCGAGAAAGAGACGCACAAGTCTTTGATCGGTATCAATGTACCGGTCACACCAGCACTGGCGAGGGCAAGGTCATAATCGGGGTTTGGATTAATCTCTGCGAGAGTGGCGGTTCCCTCCCGAAGCCAGGCGGGCAAATCCGTATATCTCGCGCCCACGCGACGATATAGCATTACATGCATAAGTTCGTGCGGAATCCTACGTTCCATGAAGATGCCCTGATTGGCGCCAGGCTCGATGAGCACCATCACCACCCCAACCGCGGAATTGGTATGCCCTGCCACCCATTTGCTGCTCTCCGGATATAAGGTACCCGCTAAATCATTTGTATTGGCATAGATAAAAATCTCAACCGGCTGTGTGAGATCGAGTGGTATCACTTTGCTGATGGATTCCAAGCCAGACAGAGCAGCGTTCAAGGCAGCCTGCCCAAAGCTCGCATCTCCGCTATACCAATTCACTTGAACCGAACCAGATTCGAGCGTCTGCCAGGTGAAACGATCATCGTCATAACGGATGAAAAAGGTTTCGCTTTGAAACGTGCTTCCATCTGCGAGCGCAATTTGATAACTCCATCTTACGATGGTGAACGGTCGCAATGTGTTCTGTCTCGTGTCAAACAGATATTCTGCTGTGCCATCCTCTCGAATCGCAAGCGATTGGACGTAAGTAAGTCCCTGTGCCTCATCGAAAATGATAATAGAAGCGTTTTGGATTTGGATCGGCGTTTTAATTGTGGCAAGGAACGTGATCTCCTCCCCAAACCGTACCGTAGCCCCAACATTTTCCAGCGTGACTCCAGCCTGGGCCCTGGCGTGCTGGGCATTAAATAGAATTGACGCGGCCACTAAAAAAGAAACCATTAACGATCTGGTCGTCTGCATGATCATCTTCCCAAAAGAACGATCAGCGGCGTTAATGTAAATGGGCTAAGTAGGGTGCCAATAAAAACAATCGCTGTAACGAGCGAGGAATCCAATTGATATTCCGCGGCAAGGATAGTCGAATTGACTGCTGCTGGCATGGATGATTGGGTGACACCGGCCTGCTGCGCCGCGCCCTGCAAGCCAAATAGCGAGCTCAGCAATAAGGCAACCAGCGGAGCTGCCAGCAAACGAAGTGACACACTCAAACCAACGCCACGCAGGCTGTTCGACCATTGCGCGCGCGAGAGTTCGATGCCGAGTAGAACGATCATCAGTGGAATACTTCCCCCGGCGGCAAGGTCAATCGTGCGCGCCAATGCCGATGGAATTTCAATATGGAACGTATTAATAAATGCCGCCAGCGTGACGCCATACACGGTGGGCACTTTGAGCAGACCCAACATCGCTTCCTTGAACGTCATATGTCCAAGGGATGCAAGGAGGATACCAACCGTGTTGAAGAGTAAAGCAGTTGTTACAAAATAAATACTGGCGTATTTCAAGGCTTCCTCCCCAAATGCAAATGATACGAGGGGAAGCCCATAATTCCCGATATTGCCAAACATGGTTGTGATCAATACGGACATCAAAATGGGTCGCTCCAGCTTTAATCCCAGGGCAAGAATCAGCGTGATCACACCCATGATGAGAATGACTGTCACTGTGAAAGCCACCACGATCACAGCCTCCTCGAGCTTTAGATCATTTTGTACCAGCAGGTCAAATACCAGCATGGGGGCGAAGATGTAAAAGACAGTACGCCCAATCGTTCGTGAATCAACGGAGAAGCGTTTCCCCAGGACAAAGCCTGCTCCACTCAAGAGCAGAATAGGCAGTAGGTTGTTGGCGAATGTGGAAGCAAGGATTGAAAGTGACATTTCGTTTGCCTAAATAAATATAAAAATCACGGAGATTATAACGTCTCCGTGATTTCATGAATTGATTTTGGAGTCGAATGGTTTATTCTTTGTCTTGATCTTCCAACGCATCAACTTCATCATCAGGGTCTATAGCTATCAAATCAAAGCGGTCAAGGTCTTCTGTAAATGCAAGATTATCGAGTGCCTCTTCGAGAAATTCGATTTGCTCTTCATCCTCAGTTTGATCAAGCAGAGTTTCGATATAGGTGCGCGCGTCTTCGCCGCCAATCTGCGAAAGAGACCAGACCGCCGCGCTGACCACATCCTCATCCTCCCCCTCTTCGAGAAGCCGGATCAAAATGGGCCGCGCAGTCCTGAGGCTCAGTTCTCCCGCGGACTGTACCGCGGCACGTTTCACGCGGTCATCATCACTGATAAGCGAGGCTATAACTTCATCCTCCCAGCGCTCATCAGCGGAACGACCCATGGCGACAAGCGCACTTGCGCGCCAGTTCGGGTCTTCGCGATGGAATGAGGATTCGATCAAAGTAGCAACTTCAGGGCGGGATGAATATCCCAGTGATTCTAACGCCACGCGTCTCACGCGAAGCTCATCTTCGCTGTTGGCTGAGGCGAGGAGGGCGTCTTCGATTTCATGATAGAGGTCTTCAGGAATTTTTTCCAACTCACCCAGGTCAACAAACAGATTGAGCGCGTTTGCAGCTTCCACACGGACATTCGCGTCGGAATCGTTCTTGAGTAGATCGAGAAATATGGGGACAAGCTTCGTGTCTTCGGATTCATCCAACAGGCGGATGGCACGCACGCGTATGTGAGGATCAGAGTCGGTGAGGAGGGCACGCGCCAAATCGTCGAAGGAAACGAGGGTATCCGCATCAGCCAGAGTATCAAGCTCTCCGAGAAGAGTCAATTTTCGATTTGGTTTGATTCGGGGCCATGCATCCAGGAGGCTTTGAAGTTCATCCGATCCAATATCTGAAAATTCCTGCAGATAGTGGCGCGGGAAGTCCTTGGCGTCAGAAAGCAAGGCATCCAATACTTTTTGAAATGTAGTAGTAGTACTATTCATAATTAATTAGGTTAAGGGATTGTAACCGCAATAGGATCGACGAAATCCCTCACGTTGACATAGACCATGAACGCGAGCAAAACCGCCATACCCAAACCGTGGACCAGTGTTTCCAACTGCGGCGAGACACGCCGACGGAAAATGAGCTCAGGCAGGATAAAGATGATGCGGCCGCCATCCAGTGCCGGGAAGGGAAACAGGTTGAATACCCCAAGGCTGATGGAAAGCGAAGCAATCACGAGAAGAGTACGCATTTGACCAAACGGAGCAGATGAGGGTGATGACGAAGCAGACTGACCAGACTCCAAATCGCTGGTAACCGTTTGATGCATAATATCGTAGATACCTTTTAGCCCAACCAGGCGTCCCTGTTCAGGTGCAAGGGATCCACGGATCAGTTGGGCAGGAAGAGAGATAAGCGCGCGGACATTCAGGTACGTATATCTCGCGCCCTGGTTCAGGGTTTCAACCAATGAGGTCGCGGGTTTAAGTGGAACATCCAGTCCCACGCCGATCATGACACGTTCCTCTTTTGCATTCATCCGCGGGGTAACAGTCAATTCAATTTGCTGTCCGTGCCGGTCAACAATGAAAACGACAGTTTTGCCATCATTCGCATCAACAATTGCCCGCAATTCATCATAACTGTGAATGGGTGTGCCATTTCCGCTCACAAAAATATCGTCGGCCTGAAACCCGGCCTGCTCGGCGGGCTCACCCGGAACTACCGAAGCGACAAGCACATGATTTGTGTCAGGCACCCCAACACGGGCAAATATGATACTGTAGATAACCAAAGCTGTGAGCAGGTTCATCAGTGGGCCTGCAAACAGTACCGCAAGACGTGCCCACGGGCTTGCAGCAGCCAGGCCACCAGGCACATTTGGATCGTTTTCGCCCTTAGGGCGTACGAATCCGCCAAGCGGAAGCCAGTTCAATGTAAAGCGTGTTCCCTGCCATTTGAAGAGGGTGATGGCCCCGGGTGTAGGCAGACCGATACCGAATTCCTCCACTTCGATTTTACATAGCCGCGCAACGATAAAGTGTCCAAATTCATGTATGATAACCATGCCGCCAAAGGCAAAGATAAATATCAATAAAGTTAAAGATGTTTCGTTCATAAGATTTTCCTTCGCGCGTGCATTATATCGCTTTTTACAGGGACGACATATCAAGGTAAGATATTTCTAATATCACTCTTACGTACTGTCACACTTGCATGATTTGCTTAGCAAATCACGTGCACAGATGCCCTGGCGTGAGGTGCCAGGGCAGGTGTTGCAAGCCCGAGCGACAGCCAGTGGCGAAGCAATCTCCCTATTAGCGAGGAGATTGCTTCGTCGCTCACTCTATTCGCTCCTCGCAATGACATGTAGGTTTTTATGGTAAATCATGCTTAAGTCTTATTTCATCCATTTTGCAGCCCACGTTTCAAGGATCAGATCAAAAATGACCGACTCATGCGTCTTCTGTAAGATTGTCTCCGGGGAGTCCAAAGCCTCAATTATCTATCACGATGAACAGGTGACTGCTTTCCGTGATATCCACCCTGTCGCACCGACACATATTTTGATCGTACCGAACAAACACATCGAATCAGTAAGCACGCTCGAACCAGAAGACGAGCCGCTAATCGGTTATCTTTTCACCATTGCGAAACAACTAGCGAACAACGAGGGAATTTCAAAAAGAGGTTATCGTATGATCACAAACACGGGCGTGGATGGAGGGCAAACTGTGCTTCATTTACATCTGCATTTGATCGGAGGACAAAGAATGCGATATCCGATGGGATAAAAGAACTTTTGCGATTCAAAAAGCGATTGAGGCGGTTATCGTTTCGTTAGCGGACTTCCCTTTAATTTGCTCTTGGGCTGGCCGGAACGATATGCATAATATCCAAGGCCGGCGCCGCCAAGCAATAAAAGAAGCCCAAAGATGCCCAACGCGGATGAGCGGCCGCCTTGTCCTGAATCACCTTGGTCGCTCACGGTAAGTGTCTTGGACTGCGCGCCAAAATCAATCGAAGCGCGGTCACCTGCTTTGACGGTCAGTGTATAACTTAATAACATGGTCGGGTTATAAGTATCGGGAACAGCTACACTGACATTATATTCTCCCTGCGGGACATCACTAAAACATGAGCGAATTGGCTCCACAAGGTCCGGGTCGATAGCGGAAGTTGTGTTCTGTGTCTCGGAATATGAGCCATTCAGATTCGTAAGACTGACCGCGCCACCTTCGATGCCAAACTCGGTTTCCTGGCGCATTGCGTCTCCGTTCATGTCGTCGAAGAGTAAAACGCAAACTTCAGTTGTGCCACTCACAGGAGTCGCTGTGACCGTAGCCGGCGGAAGTGTGGGCGCGGGTCCCGCGGTTGGTGCATTTGACGAGGCAAGGCCGACAACAAGCTGTTGCCCTACAGTCAGTGTGCAATTTTCATCCAAACGCGTATTCAACTGACGGAGTTGTGGAACCCCGATGCCATGTAAGAGGGCCACACTGGAACATGTATCACCCGCGACAACAATATAAAGGATGCGGCCATCTGGTCCTGGCGTCGCTGTGACAAATTGCGCCTTTGGCGCGGCATTCGCATTACTTGCAGGAAGTGTCGCACCCATGAACAGCAAAGCAAGAAAGAACAAAATGATAATGAAGAACGGGCGTATTTTCATCGGCGCGGATTATATCAGGAAGGCTATCGTCCTGAGCAGGACGACGAATGTTCATTGAGAATTGTAGTCGAAGGACGATTTCGGCAAAGCAAAATAAATTTTGAGTATTGGAGATAATAAATATAGTGCGCTTCGACTTCGTTCGGGCGAAAAGCACGCCCTCTCGCCGCTCAGCGCGAAGATTTACTTCCCATATCTCTTACGAATCTCTGGCAGGAAGTAATTATCAAAGAACGCGTCTGCATCGTAATCAGGTTTCCAGTTCCAGTCCGCGCGGGCGAGAGAGTCATCCACATCTTCGGGCCAAGAGTCAACGATTCCTTGTCGGCGCGGGTTTGGCTTGAATGTGATTTGCGCGCCAGGAAATACCTTTAGGCCGCGATCACGGAATTCGCCGGCCGTCAACGCGAAGGCAGTAATGTTATACACCTGATGATTCATTTTCTCGCGCGGCACATCCAACAACATCAACAGGGATTTGATCGCATCGGGCATCGCCATGAAAGAGATCTTTGTATCTTCACGGACGAAACAAGTATATGATTTCCCTTGCGCCGCGGCGTGAAGCATTTCGGGACCGTAGTCGCTTGTCCCACCACTGGGAAGGGTAAAGGCTGAGATCAGGCCCGGGAAACGGATCGAGCGAAAGTCCAGCATATGGGGCGGATTTTCATCCAAATGCTTTTGACCAAAAAATTTACTGTAGTACATCCCCAGCTTTTCACAATAAAGTTTGTTGCATCCATACATG
>DAINRK010000218.1:6100-7366 GCA_036741855.1 Anaerolineales bacterium | reverse complement strand
TTACAGGAACATTCGTCGCTGGATCATCGCACTGGGCGTTTTGGCAACCTTCTTTGCCATTCTTGCAAATTCCTTTCCGAGCTCACTCTCCGGCGCGAACATGGATGAAGGAATCTACTCGACCTATTTCTGCACCACGATTGGCGTCTGCCATGCGATCGGCTTCATCATCAGAATCCTGCTGGTAGCGATCCCAATTATTGCCTCATCTTTGGCAGCGATCGCGACCAGGGGCTTCTCCAATGGCGACTGGCTGATCTCACGCGCAGGCGCGGAAGAAATCCAAAAGGAAATTTATTTTTACCGCACAATTCTGCAAAAAAATAATACTCGACGTGCCTACCTCGAAAAACGACTGAACGAAATTCACAGACAGGTCTTTAAAGGAATGAATGGGGAATTTGCATTTGAGCCATACAATGGTCCTATTCCTCCAAATTATTCAGCGGGGGACCCCACCTCAGACCCAGGCTTTGGGGATCTCACTGGTGAAGAATATTTCAGATACCGGGTTGGATATCAATTGGCCTGGCACAATCGCAAAGTAAATCAGTACAAAGCCGAGCGCTTTCGTCTGCAGTTATGGATCGTTGTCTTTGGCGCGGCGGGCGCACTTCTGGCAGCATTCGATCGAACAACAATTTGGGTGGCACTCACAGCCTCACTAACGGCAGCATTTGTCAGTTGGCAGGAAATCCGCAATCTGGATTCAATCGTCAAAAACTACAGCAAGGTCGTTCTGGAGTTGACAATTCTCTTCGATCACTGGCAAAACCTCGAATCTGAGGAACGTACCGATGCTGAGTTTTACAAGCTGGTACGCGGAAGTGAAGATGTGTTATGGGCTCAAAATACAGAATACATCAAATCGATGCAGGAGGCGTTGAAAGATTCTGATCTTGAGGAAGAGGCCAGCCTGATCAACCGTGTGATCAAGGAATCCGTTGAAACCGATGCACGCATGAAGCAGGAGATGCGAGATAGTGTTGTGGAATTGACCCACGATACATTGGTGAAGGCGGAAGAGACAGTGACTGACGAATTCAAAGCCGCGCTCGGTTCCCTGGCGGAAGAAGCAGCATCCGAGCTCGTCCAAAAGGAACTGGAGGCCATGCGCCAGGCCGCGGTCGAAATGGCCGAGAACGTTGTGGAAAAGGCCTCGAACCTTATGTCTTCCATCACAGATATCGTTAAGGAATATGCCAGTGGTGAAATCAGTAGAGATACGAGCAGTAAGGAACTCAATCAGATCCTTTCCCACATACC
>DAINRK010000218.1:0-6000 GCA_036741855.1 Anaerolineales bacterium | reverse complement strand
GTCATGCAACCAATTACAACAACATCTCAGGAAACACAGCAGGAAGCGCCAGTGAGCGCGAAACCAGTTGTTGAGGAAGCCAAACAAACTGAGGTCCAAGTGAAAATGCTTGAGATCGCCGAGGAAGCACAGAAGGGGTCCGGTTCTATCCGCCCGGAGATTCGTCCACACGCATTTGTAGTCATGCCCTTTGGCAAGAAGAAAGGTGGTGACGGCTCTATTTATGATTTTAATGCCATCTATGCCCAGCTTATCAAGCCGACGCTGGAAGGCGCGGGCTTTGAGTCTTTCCGCGCAGATGAAGAGTCCACCAGCGGCGACATCCTCACAGATATGTTTCAGGAACTGCTATTAGCTGACCTGGTTCTGGCCGACATGAGCATTGATAATGCAAACGTGTTCTACGAACTGGGTATCCGCCATGCCTTCCGCAAACGTGGTGTGGTGCATATTCAAGCGGGACGTGCATACATGCCGTTTGACATTTTCAATGTGCGTACGATTCCTTATCACATTACTCCTGAAGGGGTGCCAGACCCGGAGTTTTTGGAAAAGGATAAGGCGGCTATTACGCGCGTTTGCCGTGCCACCTGGGCATCTGAACCTGAGCGCGTTCACAGCCCAATTTACAACCTTTTAACGGGCCTGGTCGAGCCAGAACGAAAGACCTTGCGCACTCCTCTTGCGACCGGCTTCTGGCGTGAGTATAACGAATGGAAACAGCGGGTCACGATCGCACAGCGCCAGCGTCGGATTGGTGACATATTATTGCTCACGGAAGAAATCAGCAATCCCCTGATCAAGGAGGAAGCGGTGGGGGAGGCAGGCAAGGCCCTGCAAAGCATGGACCGCTACGAACTGGCTTTGGAACAGTATCGCAAAGGTTTGGAAATAAATTCCCGCAACTTGGAATTCCGCCGTCAGGAAGCCATCTTCCTCAACCGCCTAAGCCGCGAGGAGGAGGCCATCGTCAAGCTTGAAAGCTTGTTGAATGATTTCCCGTCGGATGCGGAAGCAATCGGCACGCTTGGCCGCATTTACAAGGATGTGTGGACAGACTCTTGGAAGTGGATCAAAGACAAAGATAAGCGACTGCGGACGGCTTACGACTCTTATCACTGGCTTGTCAAGGCCTTCCACACCTACCTAAAAGGTTTCAAATGTGATTTGGATAATACCTATCCAGGTGTTAATGCGCTGACACTTGGTATCATCCTGATTGATCTGGCAAATCATTTTGAAGACACGCAGGACCCTGATCCCGAAATCGTTCAAATACGAGAGATGTTGCCGGATTTGCGCGCCACCCTGCTCTTTGCTTTGGATGTCAAGACCCAAGATGAGAAAACCGATTACTGGACGCTTGCGTCACTGGCCGAGTTACACGTGATGACAGCCGAACGTACTCAAAAGATCACCCGAGCATATCGAAAAGCCCTCACCGCCGCCCGCCGCAACATCTTCAGTCTGCAATCGTCGCTTAATCAGCTGGAGATGCTACATTCACTCGATATGCGCAGTGAATTTGTACAAGCCGGCATTGTCGCCATACAGGAAGAATTGCGCCGCCTCAGAAAGGAGGAAGTGTCAGAGGATGGCGGAGAAGTTCATCATATACCCGCCCGGAAGATAGAAGGTGACATCTTCCTGTTCACTGGCTACATGATCAGCAATTCGCGTAAAAAGGAAAATCAATTCCCGCCTGAGAAGGAATCGGATATCAGGCAAGCCATTCAAAACGTGCTCAAGAAGTACAATGCAGGTCCGAACGATTTGGCGGTTACGACCGGAATGGATGCTGGTAGTGAACTTCTATTCGTTGAAGTCTGCGTTGAACGTGGAATCCCTGTGCAGGCTTACTTCGCCACGTATGAAGCGCCCTATGTGCGTGATTTCGTCAGCCCAGGAGGCGAGCAGTGGATCGAGCGCTTCTACAAGATGCGAAATCATCCATTAGTAGATGAATTCTATCAGCCCGATAAGGTCGGTCCGCCAAAGGAGGGTGATAATGTACATGAACGAAATAACCGGTGGGCACTGTATTCTGCGCTGGCCCGCGGCATTGATAAACTTCGGCTGATTGCAGTCTGGGACGGCAAAGGTGAAATGTCCAAAGACCTCGATGTGCGTTTGGTGAAGCACATGGTGGAGCTGATGCGCGATCGAGGCGGCATGGTGGAACCCATCAATCCATTCAAGTTGATGCTCTTGCCGGAGACGGTTCCAGAATTGAAAGATAGTTTGCCCACGGTGAGCCAGCCCGCTCCAGTACAGGAAGAACCGCCGCAAGAGAAAGAGCCGGTCAAGGAAGAAGAATTGCCTAAGGAGACTGAGAGAGCGCCTCTCAAATCAAAGGGGACTAAGAAGAAGAAATAAAAAGTGCTGCCTGCTGATCAATCAGCAGGCAGCATTACTTCATTGATCTTATCTTTCGGGTAAGGCCAGACCTCTCCCTTGATTCCCTTCGCCAGATAAAAATCCCCTGCCCTAACCGTTTCTGGTCCCTCCAAACTTATAACAGTGACTTGCCGATCCGGGTCATTTGTGATGTCAGTGAGCGGTGCCAATAGCGTAATTGCTTTCTTCACACAATAACCAGGACGGATAATTACATAGCTTTCTTCAAAAATCGTCGCGTCGATCGGCCAGAAATCATTGGGTGTATCTACCTCGCTGATGAGAAAATCCCCATATTTCGCTGTCAATTGAGCACCCCAGGGAGTGTTAACCTCCAGGGTCTGAGGTTCACCAGGGCTAGGTAAAAACGGGATGACCCGCCGCTCTACTTTACTCCGATATGGTCTGAAGTCCAATGTTCGCAAAAGGGAATCATCAGATGTGATGACAATCGGTTCGCTCATAAGAATCGCTAAACGATTCTACCATAAGGAAAAGTTAGAGGCATATTGCATGTTCACGACTATACTAGCCAGATGTATGCCTTGTAATGCCCATCTGGCTATGCTATAAAACAAAAAAATGGTTTTTGAGTTAACTATATTGGAGGCACTACATATGAATAATTCCTTTCGTCGAATCACAACAGTAGTGATGCTGCCCATTCTAATCACTGCTCTTGCATGTTCCTGGTTGCCCAATATTTCCTCCACTCCCGGGACGGAACCCGAGTATCGCTATGACGATCTGCCTGGTCCAACGAACGAAGATGCCGCTATATCAAAATTTCGCGCCATATCAAAATGGGATAAGGGAGACATTACATATTATTTCATTAATGGCACAGGCAAGCTGCAGGGAGATAGTGAACGCGAGGTCGTGAAACAGGCCTTTGCCTTGTGGGCACAAGAGTCCCCACTAACCTTTACAGAAGTAACAAGCCAGGCAGATGCAGATATGGTTATCGGCTGGGCAACTGGCGATCACGGAGATGGTGACCCATTTGATGGACCAGGAGAGGTGCTTGCACATGCATCCTTCCCCAACCCCTATGATAATAGCCAGGTATTTTTGCATTTTGACGATGATGAGCGCTGGGTGAATAGTGATTCAGATAACGTGGATCTTCTCACAGTTGCGGCTCATGAGATTGGTCACACGTTGGGCCTTGCACATAGCAGTGAGCCCAGCGCGTTGATGTATCCCAGTTATAGCGGACCACACCGCTCCCTGGGAGCTGATGACATCCAGGGCGTGCAGTCCCTTTATGGTGTGGCAAGCGCTCCACCACAGGCACCAGAGGCTCCGCCAAGCAATGCAACGCCTCCACCCAGTGCAGAGCAGGATACAGATCAGGATGGGATCTCGGATGAGAATGAAGTCCTGGTTACAGGCACGGATCCAAAAAGCGAGGATAGCGACAGTGACGGACTGAGTGATGGCGTGGAAGTAGCGAATCGCATGAATCCCCTTGACCCGGATATGGACAGGGATGGCGTAAGCGATGGAGATGAAGTAGCAAATGGCACGGACCCGCTCTTCCCCGAACAGGCAGATCTACCAGCGGATCTCGAAAACCAAATTAGTGAGTTTTTAACGCAAGCCATCGAATTGCAAATCGAAGCATATCGAAAAGGAGATGCATCCATTGCTTCTTCCATTATGGCGGGAAGTGTTCTCGAAGATCTAACAGCAGATATCGATTCACTCAATGCACAGGGGCTGGTTTCCATTTCAGAAATCGATTATTACGAAAGTTATATCCATGACATTCGAGTGCTCAATGATACGACCATTGAAGTGGATACCTGCGAAGTGTGGACAACCTCACTCTATCGCCGTTCGGATGGTGAATTGGTCCAAAGTGGCGAACCGACTTTGTTGCCGCAAACTATCACGATTCAACAATTGGATAGCAACTGGTTCATTACAGATGTAAACTTCCAAACTGCTCCTGCGTTCTGTAGTTGAACGAGACCCTAAAGGTCTTTGCCTCTTTCGTTCACTTCGGGGTGCCCCGCAAAGACCTTTAGGGTATATTTTAGAGAATGAACAAACTCCTCGAAGTTATCGGCGCAAGTGGAGTAGGCAAAACCGCGCTTGTGTACGCACTCGCTAAAACAGGAAAATTTACCATAGCTTATGAAGAACATGCGGAACGTCCATTTCAGGCGTTGTTCAAAAACGATTCACGTTATGCGCTTGCAAATCAAATAGACTATTTGCTTCTGCGCAGTGAGCAAGAAGCGCGGCTACGCGCATCACGACAAATTGGATTAATGGATGGTGGACTGGATCTTGATTTTCATGGCTTTACGCGTCTCTTTCACCACCGCGGCCTGTTGACTGATTCCGAACTTGAACTGTGCAGGCGTCTCTATAGGTTCATCCGCGGGACATGGCCACGACCTGAACTCATTGTCCGTTTGTATGCTGATGAAGTAACGGTGGCAGGTCGCTTATCTACGCGTGAGCGTATCAACATCGCCGGCGCTGAAGACACAACTCTATTCAATTCCTTTTTAGATGAGTGGCTTGCGGAAGTACCGTCCGACACAATCGTGGAGTTGGATGTATCCGCAGAAAATATCACGTATTCAAGAAGTGTAGATTTCATCCTCCAGAGACTATGAAGCTCCCAACCCATCACATTGATATTAATCAACCCGATTTCATCGCAGACCCATATGCTCAATTGGAACAATTGCGCGCTCAAATGCCCGTTTTCTACGATGAGGTCTGGGACAAGATGTTCTTTACACGTTACGCGGATATTGCGGCGCTGCTAAAAGACAAACGACTCGGCAGGACGATGCTCCACGTTCTTTCGCGCGAAGAACTGGGCTGGCCCCCACCAGATCCGCGCTTGAAGGATTTTTATAGCTATCAGGACAACGTCTTTATGGATTGGGAGCCGCCCGCACATACGCGCATCCGCTCGCTGGTTCTAAAGGCGTTTACGCCGAAGCGCGTGGAAGGACTGCGCCGTCGGCTGGAAAACATCATACACGCATTGATCGATCAGGCTCAGCATAATGCGCTGCATAATGGCTCATGCGAATTCGTGAGCGAGATCGCAGAACCATTGCCAGTCGCGATGATCGCAGAACTGCTCGGCATCCCCGAGGCAGATCGTTATCAACTGCGGCCGTGGTCTGCGGCGACTGTCAAAATGTATGAGTTGGCACCAGCAGATGCAGAAATAACAAATGCAAATATTGCAGCACGTGACTTCATGGAATATATTGGCGCGCTGGCACAGGAACGCCGCACACACCCACAGGATGATTTGATCAGCGACCTGGTTCAGGCCGAGGAACAAGGGAAAGGTCTTTCTGAAAATGAATTACGCGCCACTTGTATTTTTTTGCTGAACGCAGGGCACGAGGCCACAGTCAACGGATCGTCACTTGGACTGCTGGCATTGCTCCGAAATCCCGATCAATTTGAATTGATGCAACAAGCCGCGCGAGATGGAGATTCAGTTTTCATCAAAACCGCGGTGGATGAATTACTCCGTTATGAGACTCCCCTGCCCATGTTCGAAAGATATGTGCTGGAAGATATGGAAATTAATGGCACTCTACTAAAGAAAGGCATGGA
>DAINRK010000217.1:2402-7367 GCA_036741855.1 Anaerolineales bacterium | reverse complement strand
GGGTTATTCTACGCGCTCCAGACCTTCCGCCAGATCCTCTCGTCGCCTGAGGCGGCTGCTGCGAGCCAGCGGGATGGAAGCCTCAACCTGCCGGCGGTTTCGGTTCAGGATTCGCCCCGTTACAATTGGCGCGGGTCCATGCTCGATGTGGTCCGGCATTTCTTCAGCGTGGAGGATGTGAAGCGTTACATTGACCTGATCTCCCACTACAAAATGAATCGCCTCCATCTCCATCTCACCGATGACCAGGGCTGGCGAATCGAGATCAAATCCTGGCCGCGTTTAGTGGAAGTCGGTGGCAGCACACAGGTCGGCGGTGGAAAAGGCGGGTATTACACCCAGGAACAATACAAAGAGATCGTCGAATACGCCCGCAGTCGCTATGTGACAATCGTGCCTGAAATCGATACGCCAGGTCATACGAATGCCGCATTGGCGTCGTATCCTGAACTTAATAGTTCCGAGGAAGCACCCGAACTCTATATAGACACGCAGGTTGGCTTTAGTACATTATGGATCAACAGCGAGATCACATATAAATTCCTGGATGATGTGATCCGTGAACTTGCTGCCCTCACCCCTGCGCCGTTCATCCACATCGGCGGTGACGAAGCTCGCTCTACGCCCGAACAGGATTTCAAAAAATTCATCAAGCGGATTCAGGAAATCGTCATTTCCCACGGCAAATTCGCTATTGGCTGGAATGAGATCGGCGAAGCAGAATTGTTTCCAGGCACCATTGTCCAGCAGTGGGTTGGAGTTGGATATAAGAATGCGAAGAAGCAGGGTGCGAAGTTCATCCTTTCCCCTGCCAACAAAGTTTATCTCGATATGAAATATGACACATCTACCCCGCTTGGCTTGGATTGGGCCGGCTTGATTAGCGTGAAGGATGCCTACGATTGGGAACCGAGTAAGTATATGGAGGGACTCGAAGAAAGCGACATCCTCGGCCTCGAAGCGCCGCTGTGGACAGAAACAGTTGTGACGATTGAGGATATCGAATACATGACCTTCCCTCGCCTGTTAGGAGTCGCCGAATTAGCCTGGTCGCCAAAGGGTCAAAGTTGGGAGGAATTCCGCCAACGCCTTGCCGCGCACGGAGAACGCATGGAAACGATGGGAATCAATTTTTTCAAGTCGCCGGATGTCGAGTGGGAATTATGATGTAGGGACAGGCAGCTTCCGCTCCACGTCAGTATCATTGTTTTGTTGCTGTATCCGTAATCTCCAACGCCTTATTCAAAATATCAAACCCCTCTTTCAACTGTTCCTCTGTAATGATCAATGGCGGGATGATCAGCACGGTATGCCAATGCGTATACAAAAACAATCCATGGTCCAGGCAATACTTCTTCAAGGCCGTCATCTCCGGCGACGATCCATTCCAGGGTGTCATCGGTTCCTTCGTCTTTCTGTCTTTCACTAACTCAAGGATTCCGAATAAACCAATATTCCTAACCTCCCCTACAGAAGGATGACCCTCGCCCAAATCGGTCAGCATATGCTTCAGCACCTTCCCCATGCCTGCGGCGTGCTCGACGAGTCTATCCTCTCTGATGACGTTGATGTTCGCCAAAGCTGCCGCAAGAGAGACTGGATGCGATGTGTACGTGAGCCCACTTTCAAAAACAGTTTCATTGAAAGCTGCTGCGATCTCAGGTTTCATCGCGATGGCGCCGAGTGGCGCGTATGCAGATGTTAAACCCTTTGCCATGGTGATCATGTCAGGAACGACGTCCCAATGTTCGACGGCAAACCATTTGCCCGTGCGGCCGAACCCGCTCATTACTTCATCCGCGATCATCACGATTCCATATTTATCACACAAGGCCCGCACTCCCTGCATGTATCCTTCAGGCGGAATAATTACACCGTTGGTGCCCGTGACCGATTCCATCAAAATAGCCGCGATGGTATCTGGTCCTTCATATCGGATGATCTCTTCAAGATGATTAAGATAATCCTGCCCAAACTCCTTCTCTGGAATATCAGGATTCAGCCTGTGAAATGTTGAGCGATAGCGATATGGATCAAGAAAATGAACAACGCCAGGCATGAGATTCGGCTCCCACACAACGCGACGGGGGTCGCCAGTGGCAGCCATCGCTCCTGCGGTCGCTCCGTGATAAGACCGATAGCGAGTCAATATCTTGTGCCTACCCGTATAGGCGCGTGCCAGCTTGATCGCGTTCTCGTTGGCATCCGCTCCCCCAAGTGTGAACAGGACCTTCGTCAGGGCCTGATGCGGGGTGATATCCGCGACGGCCTTGCTCGCCAGGGCGCGGACCTTTGTTGTCATCCCAGGCGCAGCATATGAGAGCTCCGCCACTTGCTCCTGTATTGCTTTGATCACACGCTCATCACCATGACCAATATTGACACACATGGTCATCGAGTTGAAATCGAGAAATTTTTTGTCGTCTACATCCCAGAAATACACACCCTTCGCGCGCTTCACTGCGATAGGATTCACCTTCGCCTGTGCAGACCAGGTAAAGAAAACATGATCTTTTGTAAGGGAAAGAATTTCATCATCGGCAAGATCGAACATGCTATTCCTCAATGCAGAGAGATGGTACGGATTATAACCCTCCTCATTTTTGGATTTCGTGATAAACTACGGCCCGTTTGAAACAGGTACGTCTGATACGTGCCTTTCCGCTCCCGGCAAACCTGCGGTTTGAACTGGAGCAATCCCATGGAAAGGAGGAATTCCCTCATGCGAAAATATGAACTCGTTTGTATTGTCCAGCCAGAATTGGATGAAACTGCATTTAAAGGTGTGGTTGATCGCGTCTCCGGCTGGGTGACTGAAACGGGCGGAAGCGTGGATAAAGTGGATGTTTGGGGACGCCGAAAGCTGGCGTATATCATCCACAAACAACGAGAGGGTCAATATGTCCTTATGAACATCACACTTGACCCGAAATCCACCGGGCAATTGGAGCGAAATATCCGCTACCTTGAACCTATAATGCGTCATATGTTATCAGCTGTATAACGGAATTACTTGGTGAATTTCCCGCTCTACTTGTATTAAGGAGATTGCTATGAGCCGAGGATTAAACAAAGTTCAGATTATTGGTCACTTGGGACGTGACCCCGAAATGCGATATACACCCTCCGGGCGCCCCGTCACAACTTTTACTGTGGCCGTCAGTCGCCAATGGAATACTGGCGACGGCGAGCGCCACAATGAGACCGAATGGTTCAATGTCGTTGCCTGGGGCAACCTGGCGGAAATTTGCAAACAATATCTCAGTAAAGGCCAGCAAGTTTACATTGAAGGACGCCTGCAAACCCGCCGCTGGGATGACAAAGAAGGTGTAAAACATACGAGCGTCGAAGTCGTTGCCAATGAGATGATGATGGTCGGTGATCGGTCTGACCGTCGCGATCAGGCACCGCATCCAATGGAAGCGGGTCCCAACGATAATGACCTAACGAATAACGAGGATGAATTCCCTTTCTAACGCAATCAGATCTGACAGGCCTTCGCTTGAAATCGATCAATAAGTATGAAGACGCTGCATCAGAGCTGCTAAAAAATAAGATAAATAATGAGACCTGACAGGTCTCCGAAAGAAACCGGAGTAACAAATGGCTGTAGACCGAAGACCACAAGAAGGGGCCGAAGGAGGCGGAGAACGCCGCTTCTTCGCTAAACCGAAATTTTGTCAGTTCTGTGCAGATAAGACTCTCACAATTGACTACAAAAAGACAGATATCCTGCGGAAATACGTCACGGAAGATGGCAAGATCCGTCCGCGCCGTCAAACAGGAGCCTGTGCAAGACACCAGCGTGCAGTGGCTGCTGCAGTAAAGCAGGCTCGACATATTGCCTTGCTTCCCTTTACCGGCAGGCACCTCGAAGACACGCGCTGATCCCTCGGAACGCATTCTCGGGGCATGGCACGCGCAACCTTAATCGCGCCATGCCCCGTCTTTGCGTCATGGAGAAATTGAATGGCAAAACCAGTCAACACACCAAAAATTGTCACCAAAAAACATATAGCCCGCCTCGAACGTGAGAGGCAACAAGTAAGATTAATTCGGGCGATTGCGGTTGGCGGGATTCTTATTGTTGTACTCCTTTTGGCATATGGCTATCTGAATCTAAACGTGTTTCAATTGCAAAAGCCCGTCGCAGAAGTCAATGGCGAAGTCATTACGACAAGAGAATGGCAGGAACGTGTCCGATTCCAGCGAGTTAACCTGCTGAACCTCTACAACACCTATGTCTTCTACCAGCAAAATTTTGGAATGGATACTTCCCAACAGCAACAGGAGGTAACGTTCTACCTGCAGTCTCCTGAAACGTTGGGGCAACAAGTTATTGATCAAATGATCGACGAGGCGCTGATTCGTCAG
Source organism: Anaerolineales bacterium (assembly GCA_036741855.1). GTDB lineage: Bacteria > Chloroflexota > Anaerolineae > Anaerolineales > Villigracilaceae > Defluviilinea. The sequence continues at coordinate 2,993 of DAINRK010000217.1, read as the reverse complement.
GAGGCCGAGAAACGTGGCATCACCGTCAGCGAGGAGGAAATCCAAAACGAAATTCAAAGTGAGTATGGATTCTTTCCAAATGGAACGCCCACGCCTACTGTTACACCAACTGAATTTTTAACTCCAACTCTTTCGGCAGAACAATTGACGATTTATCCTCCAACATCCACGCCAACAGAAGCACCTACATCCACAGTCACACCGACAAGCACGCCGGACCGGTCTGTTACACAAACACCGACAGCTACATTTGTTCCAGAACTTCCGACAGCCACGGCCACCCCGTTTACAGAGGAAGGATTCAAAGAACAATACTCAACTACGGTAAGCGACTTCAAATCCTACAATGTCAGTGAAGCTACTCTTCGATCTGTATATCGGAACAGATTGCTTCGCGCCAAACTATTGGAGGAAATTGCCAGGGATGTTCCTCGAACAGAGGAGCAAGTTTGGGCGCGTCATATCCTTGTAGAGGATGAGCGTTCCCTAGGCATCGTCCGTTCTCTGCTTGCCAGTGGCTGGGATTTTGCCGATGTTGCAAAGAAATATTCCAAAGACACGGGCTCTGGCGCCGCTGGTGGCGACCTGGGC
>DAINRK010000217.1:0-2392 GCA_036741855.1 Anaerolineales bacterium | reverse complement strand
CCTGTAAAATCAGAATTTGGCTATCACATCATTCAGGTGATCGACCGACAGGAGCGTCCACTCGACCCCACCGAATACGAGCAAAAGCGTGAAGCGGCACTTACGGACTGGCTGACCAAAACACGTGCAGATGCAACCGAGGCAGGGACTTTAGTAACATATGATACCTGGAAGACAATCGTGCCCACTGAGCCTACCGCATTGAATCCAAAACCTCAATAATAAATTTTGACCATTAGCACGACTGCCCGCCTCGCGAAGTGCGAGGCGGGCAGTCTTATTTATAAACAGTAGTACTGCTATCCCTGATTTAGCATTTCATCGGTCACTTGATCCAGCCGCAAGCTGATTACCTGACTTGCCGAATCGCGCCCCATAGTAATGCCATAAATGATATCCGCGGCTTGAACAGTATTGCGATTATGCGTGATGATAATGAACTGAGTCTCTTTGCTTAACTCCTGAAGCAAATCGCGGAAACGACCGACATTGGCTTCATCAAGCATGGCATCCACCTCATCCATTACACACACTGGTGTAGGTGAAACTTTTAGCAGTGCAAACACGAGTGCTACCGCGGTCAAGCTGCGCTCGCCTCCCGAAAGCAAGGCCAGTCCTTGCTCGCGCCGGCCTGGAAGGCGCGCTTCAATTTCGATTCCCGTTTCAACCAAATTGTCCGGATCTGTGAGCGAAAGCCGCGCGGACCCGCCACCAAACAAACGGGTGAACATGGCGCGGAATTGTTTGTCAACCGCATCGAATGTCCTTGAAAATTCACGCCTGGTCAATTCGTCCAACTCTGCGATAACCTGTCTTATATCCACCTCGGCTTTCCGCAGGTCATCCACTTGCGTCCGCATGAATGAATAACGTTCCGACTCAGTGTCGAATTCCTGCTTTGCTTCAGGGTTGATCGCTCCCATGCGGCGAAGCTGCATACGATTTTGTGTCAGTTGTGATTCGAGTTCAGGTGAAATTTCAGTCACCACAGGCAGTTCTTCCACCATCCCCTCAAAGGGCAATGGCACGGGGCCGGAAATATCTGCAGCATATTCAAACATCACCAGCCCAAAATCATCTGTGATCCGCTGGCGAAGGTTATCCAAGGCTTCCTGTTTCCTCAACTGTTCCAATTGCTGCTGACCAGCGAAACGTTCCGCGGTTGCGAGTGCGCGCTGTGCATTTGCCTCAGATCCCTGCAGTCGTGCCTCCTCGCGCTCGGCACTCTCCAGGTCTTTTTCCGCTGGGTCGATCTGTACACGCAACTCTTCTATCTGTGCGTGCAATGACATCTCACGCTCACGCAATGAAGATTTTTCGATTTCCAGATTGTTTAGCGAAGTTTCGGTTCCTTGTAATCGTGCTGCTAAATCGATATTCCGCTTATCAAACTTTGCGGCTTCTTTCGTTCGTTCTTCTTTCCTTGCAAGCGCATCTTCAATTGCTCTCTCAACGACTGCTACACGGGTCCCCCAATATGAGGCCTGTTCCTGCGCCTCGACGAGATCCATGCCGCCTAATTGTTCCGAAAGCGATCGCACTTGATTAAGTGACTGTTCAGACCGACTTTCGAGTTCTGTCTGTAATTGAATTAAGTTTTGGCGGTTTGATATCGCTTCATTCGATTCAGACTTCAGCTGCTCATACTGACTCTTCTGCCACTCCCACTGACGTCGCATCGATTCAGACTCCAGCCCGGCCTGTTGTTCGTTTGCCTGAGTCTCATCCAGGCGTACGCGTGATTCGCGCAGCGCGCTTTCAGCTTTTACATACGCGCGCTGCGCATCCGCGATCTGTGTTGAAATTAAATCCACTTCAGCATTCAAAGACTGCATATGCTCACTCAAAGTCGCAAGGGATGCAGTCAACTCGCGCTTTTGCCGCGGTCTGCTCAAGGCAGAAGAACCGGTTGAGGCGGATTTCCCGGCGATGATGAGTCCGTCTCCACGGAACACCTCCCCGCGCAGGGTCACAATCCGTGCATGAGTTGGTAAATCATCGATCAAACGGCGCGCCGTTCGACGGTCTCGCACGATCAACGTCTGGCCTAATATCAGATGCACTGCGCCGCGCCAATCATCGGAGGCGTGAACCATCTCCGAAGCGATGCCAAGACTGCCTTCATCCTGTGGCGGCACGAGAGATTGCCGTGAATTATTCCCTAGAGGAAGCAATGCTGCACGCCCTGAATCGTCTGAGTCCAGCAATTGCAACGCCTCATCAACTTCGTTTGCATCAAGCAGGATGGCATCGAGGGTATCACCCAACGCCGCAGCGACTGCCGTTTCAAGTTCAGCAGGCACATCCAGAGATGCGCTCAAGGCGCCTCGTGCACCTTTTAGTTTCGATTGACGCACCGCCTCCAGTAAAAAGCGCGCACCCTCTGCATATC
>DAINRK010000216.1:0-7368 GCA_036741855.1 Anaerolineales bacterium | reverse complement strand
GGAAAGGACGTTTTCGTCCATTTCTCCGCCATTCAAGGCGATGGTTTCCGCAACTTGCAGGAAGGACAGAAGGTCGAGTTCAATGTTGAACAAGGCCCCAAGGGTCCCCAAGCAAGCAATGTCACAATGAGTAACTAAAAGACAAAAAAGAGCCTGATGCGAAAGCGTCAGGCTCTTTTGATTCACCAATTTGTGATGCGGAATATTTATGAACAGGAAATTATTAAGGCAAGTTCCTTGTTTTACGGAAGCATCGGCACTGGCGCATCCTGCGGGTAAATCAAGTACACTGTTCCACCCGAAGATTGAAGCCAGAGTGGTTCCAACTCAGAGCGCAGGTATGTTCTCTGGGTAGTTGCATCTGCAGGTGATGCGGGGTCATTGACGATCGGGTTGCCTGAGGCATCGAAGCCGACCAGCACGAATAAATGTCCATTTGTGGAATCGATATCTGCTCCTGTCAAATCCCCATTACCCCAGGCGATGGACATTATCACGGGCACACCAGCTTTCACAAATTCCTCGGCTTTTGCGAGGCTGGTAAAGCGGGCTACATAACCTTCATGGCCGAATGTTGCAGCATACGCAGTATTGAACGGCCAGTTGCCGTGCCCATCGTAGACCCAGTCGAACACGCCATCCACCGCGGCGCCGACGCGCGGCTCGCATGGTCCGGTATCGTTGTTCAAATAGCCCAACACCATAGAGGTGGACGTTGGACTGCACCACACTTCACCGCCATCCGGGTAAACCATCTGTGAGCATTCGGGCACATTGATCAAGGTGTTCCACCGAGCAGGGTCGCCACTCGAAACACTGGCGCGTTTTGGAGCTGATGTGGAGTAGGCAACAGAAGCGTTTCGCACACTTGGGGATGAAGATCCGTCCGCACTGAACAAGCGGAATTTAAGTTGGAATTTGTTTGTCGTTTCCTTTTTGTTCGATGAGACAAACGTATCCACCGCGACGAAACCGTCTGAGTCTCCCTGCAATTTTACAGAGTGACGCCTGATCGTCGAATAGTCTTCTGCCCAAATACCCAGAATGTACCATTTACTCCAACGCGTTCCATATTGAGCGCGCAACTGCACCTCCACCCATGAGCCAACAGGCGTGGACGCGTTCCATGAAGCAATGGCTTCCTTGTAATTGAAGGTGGTTGTGATCTCAGGACTGGTGGCCTCGCCCACAAAGAACGAACCGCCGTTATAGTAATTCCCTCCGTTAAAAGCTCCCGGTGCATACGGATCAGTCCCTGCGCTTGCTGTAGCTGAGTCAAACTCAAGCGCGCCCGCATTGAGTTTGACGCCGTTCAGTGTCCAACTGTTAAAGCCACTGTCAGCCGCGCGCCAGCGAACAAATCCCGTTTGATATGCTCCGCTTCCTTTGGCAGAAACTGAAAACGCCATGGTTAATATTACAACACTGATCAACACAACTCGCAAAATCTCGTTCTTCATCACTTACTCTCCTCATTAAGTTGATTTGGATACGACCTAGAAGGATTGTGGCAATCTTTTGTGATGTTTCTCCTTCAGTGGGATGAACAAACATAATTACTTTACAGGAAAATCCAATAAAAATCAATGAGAAATTTTGGGATAAAAAACCCGCCTCTCATCGAGACGGGTCTTGATTAATGAATACTGGTTACTTTCTCCGCGGCGCCAACCTATTCCTCCCATAACTCTTCGGTGTGGGGGCGGGGCGCGGGGGGCGAGAGCCTTCGCGTCTTTCGTTGCTGTGCCTTGGTGGTGCAGGAGTCGAGTAATCGAAGTCTGGCAAAGTCTCGCGTTTGATCGGTCCACCCATAATTCGTTCGAGCGCGCGGATCATATCGTTATCTTCGGGCGTGACAAGCGTGAACGCGTCACCTGTGCGTTGCGCGCGTCCCGTGCGTCCGATGCGGTGGATGTAGGCATCCGCGGTATCGGGCATGTCGTAGTTGATGACGTGTGTAATGCCCTCAATATCGAGACCACGCGCCGCAATGTCGGTGGCGACCATGATGGGGAAATGTCCCGTTTTGAAACCGTGCAGGGCGTGCTCACGCTGTCCCTGTGTGCGGTTGCCATGCAGGCTCGTGACGCGATGACCGGCGTGAGCGATCTGCCGCGCCACTTTATCGGCGCGATGCTTGGTGCGTGTGAAGACCAGCACTGTGTCCGAATCGATCTGCTTGAGCAGCCTCAATAACAGCGCAGACTTCAAATGTGACGGTACGGGATACAACGCGTGCGTCACAGTAATAGCGGGTTTGCTGATGCCCATGGAGATCCGTTGCGGATTGATGAGTGAGTGCGATGCGAGAAGTTCCACCTCGGCAGGGAAGGTCGCGGAGAACAACATGGTTTGTCGTTCGACTGGCACAGCCTTGATAATCCGTTTTACATCAGGTAGAAAACCCATATCGAACATGCGGTCGGCTTCATCGAGGACTAACACCTCGACGCGATTCAGTTTTGCAAATCGTTGTTGCATGAGGTCGAGTAAACGGCCGGGAGTTGCGACCAGGATGTCCACACCCTGACGCAATGCTTTGATCTGACGGTCGGCTCCGACTCCCCCGTAGATGGTTGCGCTCCGCAGCCCGGTTCCTACAGCGAGCGCGTGCACCACCTGATTGATCTGCTCAGCCAGTTCCCGCGTAGGTGTGACGATTAATACGCGTGGCATTCCCTTAGGACCATCAAGCAGTTTGTTGAGAATAGGGAGGACGAATGCCGCGGTCTTGCCTGTGCCCGTCTGCGCGGTGCCGATAATGTCGCGTCCGCGCACCGCTGCAGGGATGGCCGCTTCCTGAATCGGAGTGGCGGTTTCATAGCCCGCGTATTTGATGCCCTGCATCAAGCGCGGATCCAAATTAAATTGTTCGAAGTTCAAAATTGTTCCTTGTCTTCAGAAGTCTTACGATTGCAAAAGGTTGAGTTTTCCCTCAAAGCAAACACAGCGATGGACTGCTGACATAGATGAATTGATAGGAGGATTATACACTATTTGATTATGTCATTGCGAGGAGCGAACGATAGTGAGCGACGAAGCAATCTCCTACACCATTGGCCTTCCTATAGAATGACGGACGCTTCGCGGCATCGCCCTAGCGGGCTCGCCATGAAATCAAAAATGATAATCCACTTCTCATCGAGAAGCGGGCAACTCCTAAACTCCCCAAGGATACGTATCTGGAGGATTCAACTCGATTGGCTCAATGTGGAGAGGGTGCAGTGCTTCCGTTTCGTCAATATATAAAAAGGCATCGTATCTCCTCGGAAGAACTGTCGGAACATAATTGCCATAACCTTCGAACTTTGGTTCATAAACCACGCCAATTGCGCGATGACCGCGTGATTCTTGAAATTCCTCGGATAGATTCTCTTGATCAAAGATCAGAAGCTGATCATCTTCTTGATGAAGAATATCCTCCCAGCTGCCTGCGCGTGCATTGGGTACATTCATCCGTTCCATGGGTGCACCCCAGGATTTCCCCGCGATGACACTGCCATGATGTGATCCAAAACCTGCCAGCACCACTCCTTCACGTTCATGTTCCTCGCGCGCCAGTTGACCGATATTGAACATACCAGCCCGTGCCATGTCCGTGTAGCGCGCGTCGCCAATGTGGGTGTTGTGTGCCCAGACAATCCCTTTTGCGTCTTGACCATGAAAATCCATTAGACGGTCGAGCGTTTCCATCATATGCTGATCACGCACATTCCAAGAACCGGAATCGCTGCGAACCATGGCACGGTAATAACGCTCTGCATTTTTAATGACCAGCGCATTCTGCTCTGCATTGAAACCAGCTTCAGGGTCGCCGTCATAATAACCGGCGCGTCGCTGCATTTGGAGTAAGAGATCGATCACTTCATCTTCGCAATCGCTGGGAACCATACGTGTGCTCCACGCATAAGATTGCGGATCTTCTCCATACGGTTCAAAGCATTGATATGCCTCACGGGCCGTCTGTGCGGCTTGTGGGTCCTTCTTCTCCAGGTAATTGAGGATTGATTCCATGGATTCCCACAGGCTATAAACATCCAGGCCATAAAAGCCAGCTTTATTTGATTTGCCTTTATTGTATTTGTGCATCCATTCTGTGAAGGCTACGATCTCCCAGTTCGCCCACATCCATGTGGGCCAGCGCTTGAACTCGTGCAAAACATCCCGCGCGCTTTGACCTGCATCTGGATATCCTTTGACGTACCTGTTAACGCGATAACAATCCGGCCAATCTCCCTCAACAGCCACAAAGCTGAATCCCTTTTCAGTGATCAAACGGGAACTGAGGCGGGCACGCCACAGGTAATATTCAGAAGTCCCATGCGAGGCTTCTCCAAGCAGGACGAAGCGCGCATTCCCAATCCGTTCGATAAGCGGATCCAAATCCTCCATTGTTTTGAATGGATGGGTAATTTGGCGCACTTCATCAGCCAGGGAATCCACTGCGCCTTCTTCTTTGCGCGCTCGATCTCGTAACATATCGCTCCGTGTATATCCCTTAACCAATACTCACCTTGCTTAGATGTGTCTGAAACCAATCACGCGCCAGCCGCGCGGCATATTCAAGTGTTCCCGGTTCCTCAAATAGATGAGACGCGCCGGGCACAATAATTAATTTCTTTTCAGATGTGGGTGGTATCCGTTCAAAAGCTTGCTCATTCAGATCAATCACTATTTCATCAAGACCACCAACAATCAACAAAGTCGGCGCCTGCACTTTTTTCAAAGCCTCTCCAACCAGGTCAGGACGACCACCACGAGAAACGATTGCGTCCACTTTTTCGGGTATTTCAGCAGCTGCCATAAGTGCTGCCGCTGCCCCAGTGCTCGAGCCAAAGAGGCCTCGCTTCATGTCATAAACATAAGGTTCCAGATCAAGCCATTCCAGCACTGCCGCGGTCCGGCGAGCAAGCAAGTTGATATCAAAACGCCACTGACGTGTATGCTGGTCAATTTCCTCCTCTGCGGGCGTTAAAAGATCAAAAAGCAAAGTCGCCAAGCCACTTTCTTGCAGAGTCCGAGCAACAAATTGATTGCGAGGGCTGTGACGGCTGCTGCCACTTCCGTGTACAAAAAGCACTAAGCCCTTTGCATCCTCCGGGATGCTCATGATTCCTTCCAGGCGAACACCTGTGCTTAGAATTTGAACATGGCGATTTTCCGTATTTGTTTTATTCATACTACCTCTTTTAAGACAGCTTATTCATGCATCAAGTGTCGATTAGCCTCTTGTAATAGCGTTCGAACTTCCTCATCGGTTGTTTGTGAGAAGTCCTCGTACCACCGCCCCACGCCATAAAACGGCTCAGGCGTTGTGGCACAAATCATTTGATCTACTTCAGGTTCCAACGCTTCACACGTTTCAGGTGCAGCCGTAGGTACAGCAACAACAATATAGGCTGGGTTCTGTAAACGCAATCCAGCCACCGCGGCGCGCATGCTCGCGCCCGTGGCTAAGCCATCATCAATGAGAATGATCGTTCGACCTTCCACTTCGAGTGGCGGACGTTCTCCCCGATAGGCGAGCTCGCGGCGCTGTAACTCCTGCAACTCCCGCTGTGCGATAGCGGCGATCACCGCCTCTGAAATACCGAGGTACTGTATGATGTCCTCATTCAGCACTCGTGCGCCTCCCGAGGCAATGGCACCAATGGCCAGCTCTTCATGACCCGGCAAACCAAGTTTACGAACGATAAATATATCCAGTGGGGCGCGCAGAGCCAGCGCGACTTCATAAGCCACCGGTACTCCTCCGCGTGGCAGCGCTAAAACAATCACATCCGAACGTCCTACATATGCGACGAGTTTCTGGGCGAGTTTTCTGCCTGCATCCCTTCGGTCCCTGAACAGAGCCATCATACCTTCTTTCGTCACGAGTAGTTGCCCCACAACTTTTTACCTATGTATGCAACTTGCTGGAATATGCCATTCACTGAGAATATTCCTAAGGATAATATAACCTGCGCGACTAAAAGTGGATATACGGAATATCCCTAATGCAGTAGGGTTTTCCTGCCATGCTACGCGCAATTTTCTCGAATTTATATGGATAAAAATCCAATAGTTATGAAGATGGGCTCGTTAATAATTGTCTATTGGTTAAAGGAGTCCTATCCGCCGCGCGATGACTAAATCCATTCCAAATCTCCTGCGGATAAATAATCGCGTTCGTCCCGGGGAGTTGCTCCATCGCGAGTCCGGTATTCAGGTCAATGCCAATTTGCTGATATGCTTTATATGCCAGTTGACTACAATAGAAGGATTCTTCCGTCTCCGCGTTCAAAAAATTCAAATTATATGGTTTTCCGACCTGTCCCAGACAATATGCAGCGATGGTTTTACGCATTTCATGTTCTTCCTCCTCCGCAAGCCCAAGAGAATCCAGTGGAGAAACCGCCCCATAAAACGTATCAAACAATTGTCCGCGACGACGCGCCATTCGCTCTGTATCCCATTGTCCGTTAAAAACGGTGTACTTAATTACACCATAGGCGCCTGCCTCTATGCACCTCCCTTCAGGGCCCGTATAAATCGCGACGTGGTCAACATCACCCGGCACAAGCCGACCGACGAACCGCCAGAATTCGCCAGGTAAAATATCGGGCTTGCCGTTCATCGTGCAGATCAGGTCGCCCGTTTGAAGAGTTATCCCCTCAATTTGGTATGTGTAAATCATTCTCGCTCCGTATTCCATTATACGGAAAAATCTCGGATTTGTTTCGACAAAAATTCCCGAATTTGATTTGCCGTTGCTTCCCATTTTGGCTGACGCAGATAGCGCCTCCGCGCGGCGAGACTCATTTGGATAAGCAGGTCCCGCTTCTCATTCAGCGACTTCAGCCTGGCTGCCAATAAAGCAGCATCTCCCGGCTTGATCAAGAATCCGTCGACTCCATCGCTGATGATCTCTCCCGCGGCCCCGGCAGTTGTCCCAATCGCGGGCAGACCGAAACACATTCCCTCCAGATATACAATGCCAAATCCTTCATAACTCGATGGGACAGCAAGCACATGTGCCTGCGTTAGTTTTTCGATGAGTGGTTCTCTATCAAGCGAACCACGCAGCAAGACGGAAGAAGGAAGATGGCTTGCAATAATGAATTCCTGGATTTGCCGCGCGTAGGCTGGTTCTGAATCTAAGCCTCCAACAACCTCCACGATGACCTTCGACTTGAGGCCCTTGACCGCTTCCAGCAAAGTATGCAGTCCTTTTCGATAAATTACATTCCCTAAAAACAAAATCCTTAATTCATCACTTTTTGCTCTTTCAATAATTTCATTCTCTGAAATGGGTTCACCAAATCGATCTGTGGGTGGATAAGCAACAAGATCTGGTTTCCTGTTCTCTAACAAGCTATTCACTACCTC
>DAINRK010000215.1:0-7375 GCA_036741855.1 Anaerolineales bacterium | reverse complement strand
AACAGCCAGCAAGCCAGGCAATATGTCTGACTCCTGCCCGTTGATTCTATGAATAGGGAGAATGTTTAGATCGAATGTCGCCACAGCGTAAGAAGTATCAAAAAGTCCCCATCATTATACTGGTAAAATTTCATTGCGTATCAATAAAACACATCTAATGGATTAAGGATAAAAACAATCATGAAATTTATGTTTCATAAGGCTTTTTCAGATTGCTTTGAAACCACATGGAACACGCTCGTTGAACAAAGTATTGCTGACACACCCTTTTCTCGCCACGAATATCTGAGCGAATGGTGGAAGACTCTCGGTGGTGGTGAATGGTCCGTTACGCATGATGGTTCTGAATATCCACAGCTTGTTCTAGTCTCCGCGAAAGAGAATGATGAACTGATTGGCCTTGCTCCATTATTTATCGCCGAATATGCCGACCGCCGGGCGCTTATGCTTGTGGGCAGCATCGAAATTTCTGATTATCTGGATTTGATCGTACGCGAACAGGATTTGCCACGCTTCTTATCAGGACTCCTGGATTTTCTCGTTTCATCCCTGCCCGATAGCTGGGATGTCATCGATTGGTATAACATCCCCGATACATCTCCCACCCGCGCGGTACTTAAGGCTGAGGCGGATCGACGCGGCTGGACATTTAACGAAGAAGTTTATCGCCCTACGCCGCGCATCACCTTGAAAGGGGACTTTGAAGAATATCTTTCGAGATTAGATAAGAAACAACGCCACGAAATCCGACGCAAGATGCGTAGAGCCGCCGAATCTGAGTTGAATGTTCGCTTTACGATCGTGGACAAAAGTACAGATATTGAAGGAGAAATACACGATTTCTTCCACCTCATGACTCAGGATCCAAACAAAGCCAGTTTCCTTACGCCACTTATGCGTGAACAAATGACTCTGACAATTCGTACTGCATTTAAACAAGGTTATCTCTGGCTTGCATTTCTGGAAATCAGCGGCGTCAAAGTTGCCGCGTCGCTGAATTTCGATTATAAAAACAAACTCTGGGGCTACAACTCAGGAGTCAGCCACGAACACATGGAACTTTCCCCGGGCTGGGTGTTGCTGGCGCATACGATTCAATGGTGCTGCGAAAGTGGACGCTACGAATTCGACTTCATGCGCGGGGATGAAGAATACAAATATCGCTTTGGTGGGGTGAATCGGTACGTGATGAGGGAGATGGTAGTCAAGTCGTAAGAAGGTATAACTTACCCTCCCCCACTGACTCCTCCCACAATTCCACCTTCTGTCAACTTGCGTAAGTCGCTGAGCGCAGACTCAATCTCCTCCACGCTTACAGGGCGGTCTTCATCACGATGTTTCAATATCCCTGCATTGGCTCGTTCAATTGCGAGCTCGCGAATCGAGGCGTTATTTGCCAGAGCTTCTTTCACTAGAGCAGCGCCCTGTGAGTATCCGATCACAGGATTCAGGGCGGTCACCACAATCGCGTTCTTCGCCAGCCAGCCTTCCGCTTTTTCGCGGTTGGCGGTGAGTCCCTTCACGGCGCGTTCAGTAAACGCGTTGACCGAACCGATCACCACTTGCATCATCTCAAATAAGTTGTGCCCAAGTATTGGCATCATTACGTTGAGTTCCAACTGTCCTGCCTGCGCCGCGAGTGCCACGGTCGTATCACAGCCGATCACATGGAACATGGCTTGGTCCAGCATCTCAGCCATCACGGGGTTCACCTTGCCTGGCATGATGGACGATCCCGGCTGGACAGCCGGTAAACGGATTTCATCCAATCCGGTGGATGGTCCGGAAGCGAGGAGACGGAAATCGTTGGCAATACGGATCAAGTCAAGAGCAAGAGTTCGCAATGACGCGGAGAAGTCTGCCGCGTCCGCCATGGATTGCATCGACTCAAATAAGTTATCGGATGCATACAATTCAAGCCCGGTAATCTCAGCTAATTTCTTCACCATGCGCGTGTGATATTCGGGATGCGCGTTCAACCCCGAGCCTACAGCCGTCCCGCCGATACCCAGCCGCCTTAACCCCTCAGCTGACCTGCGCACGCGTTCGATATTTCGTTCCACTGCTTTAGCATAAGCAGAAAATTCCTGCCCCAACGTGAGAGGCACAGCATCCTGCAAGTGTGTGCGCCCTGATTTGAGGACCACATCAAATTCGTCTGCCTTTGCTTCTAACGCTGTTTGTAATTTTTTCAGCGACGTTAACAATTCATCCAGCCGCCACAATGCACCCAGACGTATCGATGTTGGAATCGTATCATTGGTCGATTGCGCCATGTTGACATGGTCATTTGGATGAACGTAATACTTTCCCAATTCGCCGGCAAGAATCTGTGTGGCGCGATTCGCGATAACCTCATTCGCATTCATGTTATGACTCGTCCCCGCGCCTGCCTGGAACGGCTCGACAACGAATTGATCGTCCCATTTGCCATCCATTACTTCCGACGCGGCTTGAGCTACTGCCTCTGCTAACCGTTTCGCGGTGAAATGTTTTCCATCTACGTCGCGGTCGTTAAATAAACCAAGTTCATAATTGACAAGCGCCGCGGCCCGTTTGACCGCGGCAATCGACCAGACGAAGGCGCGCCAGGGCTTTAATCCCGTAATCGGGAAATTTTCCACCGCGCGTTGGGTCTGTGCGCCATATAACGCTGCAGCAGGGACTTTTATCTCCCCTAACGAATCTTTTTCGCTACGAAATTCTTTTGAGGTCATGTGATGTTTACCATGTATGGATTTTTTCTATTTTACACCCTTGTAACTTGACCGATGATGACATCGTCATTAATCGGAATACAAATGATATGCTTAATGGCTCCTGTTTTCCCTTGTTAGTTTGCCATTACAATAGGGGCTTATATATAAAGGATGGCACGTGGATCAACTTCTCACTCTCTTCTGGGTATTTCTCAAAATCAATCTGCTCAGCACCTCTGGTGCAGCATCAACCGGGCTCCTCTATAATGAGGCAGTGGGTCATTTTCTTACGGAAGATCAGTTCATCCAGGCCGTGGGTCTTGCAACACTTCTTCCGGGAAGTGATGCGCTGCAGCTTGCCATGTTTGTCGGTTATACGGTGGATGGAGTGGCCGGCGGGCTGGTTTCTCTGTTTGCCGCAATCCTCCCACCAACCATTTTGATGCTGGCGTTGGTCTCCCTGCTTCATCGCGTTCAACGGGAGGCCTGGCTAAGCAGGTTTGTGGAAGGACTGACGCCGGCTGTGGCCGTATTAATCATCACCGTTGCATGGAAGGTCTTGAACAGTGGCACTGGAGGGGATTTCAGTTGGATTATCTTCGCCGTTGGTTCCCTGAGTCTGATCGCTTATTTGTATGAAGTACCCGCGCCGCTGGTGATTCTGGTTAGTGGACTCATTGGGACCTTACTATTCAAATGAACGAGACCTCCAAGCTTCAAATTTGGTCCCGGCTGTTCTGGATCTTTTTAAAGGTCAACCTTCTAACAACAGCAGGGCCTACTTCAATAGGCCTTCTGTATAAAGAGACTGTCGGCAAGATCATGACCGAGGCGCAATTTGTGGAAGCGGTCGGGTTTTCCAATCTTGTACCTGGGAGCGAAGCCTTAAAGCTTGCCATGTTCATTGGATACTCGGCTGGAGGGACCACTGGCGTTTTAGCTGCCTTAATGGGCGCAATCATTCCTCCAACAGTGATTATGCTTACCGTTGCATCCATTCTGGTTCGCTTTGAAGGTGAGGACTGGATGAGACACTTCATCAAGGGGATGACGCCAGCTATTGCTGTTTTGCTGGCGCTTGTATCATGGCAACTGTTCCGAGCTGCAAATCCTGTCTCCATAAAATGGCGTCCAATACTGCTGGCAATTCTGAGTTTTCTGGCTTTATATTGGGGGGTTTCTCCGCAATATGTACTGATCGGCGCTGGTATTTTTGGCGTCGTATTATATAGGCAATGGAGCACGAGATGAAATCTGAATTCTTAATACTGACCAATGGATTCAAAGGGACCTGGTCTGCCATTGAATATGGCACCTGGCTGGCTGGAGCGATACACGTTAAAGTAACGCTTATGGGCGTGATCGAGAATCTGAATCCCGCGGCGATAGATGATCACAACCCTCTAGAGGACTTTTTCCAACGCGCCGTCAAGTTATTCAACGAAAAAGGAGTGGAATACAGCCTCGAGACTCAGAACGGGAATGCAGAAGATGTCGTTTCCAAAAAGGCCAACAGTGGAGATTACCTGACGGTTGTTGGGCCCTTGGGGCGCCCCCAACTCCGTCGCTGGTTGGCCGGTCGATCCATCCGTCATCTCATGGAAACAATCCAGGGACCAATTCTTTATGTCCCAGAATCACGATTGCCATTGAACAAAATATTGATCAGCATTGGCGGAATCGGCTATGAGGTGGCAGCGGAGAATCTGGCTTTTGATGTGGCAAAGGCAGTTGGCGCGGAGGTAACGATCATGCACGTAATTCCGCCCACAAATCTCGATTATCCAAGTACACGTGATGTACGTGAGCATGTCAAGGATTTGGCTCAAACCAATACGCTGCCCGGGCGCGGCTTACGGACAGCGCTGGAGATTGCACAGCAGGAAGGCCTGAAAGCAAAAGTCACCGCCCGGCAGGGGCAGATTGTGGAGGAAATCCTGGCCGAGGTGAGGGAGGGAAACTACGATATGGTTTGTATGGGTTCACCCTACAGTGCCAGCGGTCTGCGTCAGTTTTACAGCCCCAATGTGACAGCAGAAATCGCAGAAGCTATACATCGCCCTGTGTTAATTGCGCGTTATCATCGCGAATAATTCAATTTTATTATTGCGCCAACATATGCAAAACTACTTTAGCCCTGGGGTATATTTATTTTCCCACTTTGAGATTGCAGCACGGATAGCGGCTTTGACCTCCGGATCAGGCACATCGTCAACTCCAGAGTAACGTGTCAATCCCACATAGACGTTCACGCCACCTTCAGGTGACTGCGCTAAAAAAATTCCGCGTTCTTCAAGGGGAGTCCCGACCAAATGCTGCTGAAGGATCGCGTCGATTTGTGCAACAATACTGTTCGCGGGCGCTGCAGGACGATCGCTCTTCGCGGCAGCTGTAGCAGGGTTTTCCTGAGCTTGAGCAAGGGGTTGTGAGATTGGATTGGGGGTGGACGGCGCGGACATAACAGGTGCTGCCTGAGCTGCTGGAGGAGGCGGTGGCGTCGTCATCGCAGGAGCGGGTTTATTTTCCAACCATGGGCGTATGAAATTCAACATTTCTATCAGTCGCTTGCGCTGGTCTGACGAAAGAACGGAAGTATTCACGCGGGTCCCATCGAGGTCAAGTGTCAGAAACCCATTTTCATTCTTGATGCGCATGAGACCGGGATCATCCACTGCAATCGTTGTAGGTTTTGCTGACGGCTCAGGGTTTTCCTTCTTTCCCTGCTCCTCTTCAGCTTTGCGTTTCTTATATCCCTGACCTCGACCTTCGAACAAACCAAAGCCATAACCAAAAAACATCGCGGCAAATGCAATGCCGATGATTGCCAAATACGTCATCTCAACCATTTGCTACCTCTACTTGACACTTCGGGCAGTAGTGTGTGCCTCGTTGACCAACGGTGATACGCTTGATTTCTGTGCCACACACCGGACAGGATTTTCCTTCACGATCATACACCCGAAAATGATTCTGAAATTCACCACCGCGATAGACCCAATCTATTGATGCGCCATTTCTGCGAATCCCTTCCTTTAATACTTTGCGGACCGCCTCACGCAACGTCCTGGCCTGCTCCACAGTTACGGAATCAGATGTGATCAGTGGATGCAGTTTTGCGATATGCAAAGCTTCATCTGTATAGATATTGCCAAGCCCCGCGAGAAATGTCTGATCCAGGAGTAATGGCTTGAGTTGACGGTGTTTTTTGCTTAGTGCATTGTAAAGCCATTGAGCTGTGAATTCTCTGCTCAGGGGTTCAGGGCCTAATCTGCCGAGCACTTCTTCAGGAGTCGATGTCAACCACACGCGTCCGAATTTACGCGTGTCATTGAAGACAAGTGATTTATTGCCTGATAATTTTAGTATAAGTCTGTCGTGTTTTTCTGGTCTGATTGTACTACGTCTAATTGACAGGTCGCCGCTCATACGCAAATGGATGAGAAGATTCGAATTGGAAAGATGCAGAATAAAGAATTTCGCGCGGCGTGTCACTTCTCTGATCTTCTGTCCTTTGATCTGTTGCTTGAAGATTTTGGGAGAAGGCCTGGCAAGCGTACGATACCAGCGCAGATCGGCATCCAGAATCGTTCTGCCCATGAGGTCAGATCGTAGCTTACGTGCAATCGTTTCAACTTCGGGAAGTTCGGGCATGGCATTGGGTAGGGGCGACCCACCAGATGAGAGTGAGTCTCATCAACGACCCGGCCGGGTCGCCCCTGCTTGATTGTTATTATTCGTTGAACATTTCACCCACGCTGCGGCCTTCATGCGCGCGACGGATGACTTCACCCAGCATGGATGAAATAGATAGAATAGTGATGCGCCCATCGAGTGGTTTCATTTTATCAGGAGGGATCGAAACGGTATCTGTGGTGATAATGCGCTTGATAGGCAACTCTGCCAATCGTTCCGCCGCATCGCGTGAAAATAGAGGGTGAATAAACGCGAGATAGATATCGCCTGCGCCATGTTTTTTTACAACATTCACAGCCTGGGCAATTGAGCCACCTGTATCCACCTCATCATCCACGATAATCACATCACGGTCTTTTACATCGCCGATCAGGGTGAGGGCCTCGGCCTTCGCATCATTACCTGTGCGCCGCTTTTCGATGAAGGCAATGGGCAAATCCATGTCAAGGGCATAGTTACGTCCCTTTTTAGCAAAGCCCAAGTCTGTCGCAACAACCACAGGGTCCTTCATCTCGCCAAGCAGGTTCTTCTGAATATATTCACTTACCATGTGTGATGCAGTTAGCACATCGCCAGGGATGGAGAAGAAACCTTGTATCTGTCCTGCGTGAGGATCGAAGGTCATGTAACGATCTGCACCGGCAATCTCGATCATATCTGCCACCAGCCGCGCGGTAATAGGTACACGTGGTTGATCTTTCTTGTCTGAACGCCCATAACATAAGTACGGTACCACAGCTGTTATGCGTGCCGCAGAATCCAATCGTATCGTCTGAATCATAACCAACAACTCCATCAGGTTGTAATGCACCGGCGATGATGTTGTCTGGATAATATAAACATCCTGTCCGCGCGCGCTGCTCTTCAATTTAATAAATATATTTTCGTTGGGGAATTGTATTACTTCTCTAGGGCTGATCTGTTGGCCTAAATAATCCGCGATTTTTTGCGCCAGTTCAGGCGACCCTGAACCAGCATATAAC
>DAINRK010000214.1:0-7377 GCA_036741855.1 Anaerolineales bacterium | reverse complement strand
GGACTGACTTACTGCCACAAAGCGGGTCTGTCTGATGAACAGCGCCTTGCCGGGTTGATATACGCTGCTGCCAATCTCAGACGCTACGCTACTATATTCAAGCTACCTCTGCCAGCAAATGTTGATCTGCTCTACGATGAGAACCAATTCGGGTCAAATAAATCCGTCAAAGTTCCAGGTCAGAAAATATCCAAACAAGGCCTGCCCTCCGGCACTGTCACCTTTCTGTTTACCGATATCGAAGGAAGCACCAAACTTGCCCAGCAATATCCCGAAGCCGCGCCCGCTTTGATGGATCGGCATAATGAAATTCTTGGTCAGGCGATCGCATCACACAATGGTTTCACCTTTGAAATCGTTGCTGATTCTCTTGCCGGGGCATTTCACAATGCGAGCGATGCGCTGGAGGCCGCTCTGAATATTCAGCGTGCTCTTTATAAGGAAGCCTGGTCGCCCGCGCCTATTAAAGTCCGAATCGGAATTCATACCGGACCTGCGCAATTGGAGGATTCACCTAATGGTCCGCGTTATTCAGGTTATGCCACACTCGCAACCTCACAGCGAATCATGTCCGCAGGGCATGGCGGGCAAATCCTATCCTCTCAAATCGTGGCGGATCTCATACGCGACCAGCTACCAGCAGGGATACAGCTTTTAGATATGCGCGAATGGCGCTTGAAGGATATTGCTCAGCCCGTGCGCTTATATCAAATCACCGCACCTGACCTGCCTTCCGATTTCGCGCCTCTCAGGGCAGGGGAAGT
This sequence comes from Anaerolineales bacterium, assembly GCA_036741855.1. Lineage (GTDB taxonomy): Bacteria > Chloroflexota > Anaerolineae > Anaerolineales > Villigracilaceae > Defluviilinea. The sequence goes on along the minus strand of DAINRK010000214.1, from coordinate 6,613 downwards.
GGTCAATCATAATCTTCCAACACAACTTACAACCTTCATTGGACGCGAAACGGAAATGGCGTCACTCAAAGCATTGGTTGCAGATTCCAACAATCGCCTCATTACGCTCGTCGCTCCGGGTGGGATGGGCAAGACGCGTCTTTCTTTGGAAGTCGCCAGGCAGATGATTCAGGAATTTTCACAAGGTCTTTATTTTGTCGCGCTGGATCGCATTAAATCCGCAGATATGATCGTGCAGTCTGTGGCAGAGGTCCTGCCGATATCTCTGGCATCGAATGAAGATCCAAAATCCCGTGTTGTAGATTATTTGCGCGACAAACAGATATTGCTGGTGATGGATAACTTCGAGCATGTTTTAGAGGGCGCAGCTTTCGTTCAGGATATATTGAAGGCAGCGCCTCTTATTCAGATTCTAGCGACATCGCGCATCAAACTTAATTTGACAGGCGAAACGGTTTTCAATATCGAAGGTCTGACTGTAGATAACCGAAGCGTGGAGAAGAATAGTGCAATACAACTCTTTGACCTGAACGCTAAACGGACGCAGCCCAAATTTGAACTCGACGATTCAGTATTGCCCAAAGTGACGCGCATCTGTCGGATGGTCGAGGGAATGCCTCTCGCTATCGTACTGGCAGCCGCCTGGATCGATACGCTTTCGGTCGATGAGATCGCTGCTGAAATCGAAAAGAGCATCGACATGTTGGAAACGGAAAAGCGCGATGTGCCAGATCGTCAACGCAGCGTGCGCGCCGTTATTGAATCATCGTGGTATCAAGTGGATTCTACAGCACAGAATTTATTGAAGCGCCTCTCGGTCTTTCGCGGAGGTTTTACACGAGCTGCAGCCCAGGATGCAGCAGGAGCCTCCTTACGCAGTTTATCGCAATTGGTTGACAAGGCGTTGCTTCGACGCAACCCCGATACAGGGCGGTATTCCATTCATGAGTTGCTGCGTCAATATGCCGAAGAACAACTCAAGCGCTCTGTTGCTGAGGAACAGTCTGCACATGAGGACCATGCGAAATACTTTGCAGAGTTTATGAAAATATGCAGCACAAATATCCATGGTCAGCAGCAGAAAGCTGCGCTCATTGATATTGAGTCCGACATTGATAATATCCGTGTCGCCTGGGGCTACTGGACGAATAAGCAGGACGCACAACGTCTACTTGAGTTTATCGATGCCCTGTGGGTGTTCTTCGAGGTACGCGGTTCATTTACCCCGGCGATCCAGTTCTTTGAGGATGCCGCAAATAAACTGGTGTCAAACAAACCTGATATCGTTTGTGCCCGGGCGCAACTTCAGGCGCAACAGGCGTGGTTTACTGCCCTGATCGGCTTACCTGATGAGGGGCTCCGGATGGCACAGGAAAGCGTAAACACCTTAAAACAATACAATCAGGATATTTCTATAGAAACTTTGGATAGCGTGAACATCAACGCCATATTCCTGAACGAATATGAAATCGTGTCTCAGACAAGCCAGGAGATGATGGCGCGTGCCAATCGAAGCGGTGATATATGGGAACGAGGCTGGGCATTGATCTGGTGGGCATATGCACTTGTTTTGCGCCGTCAGATCGGTGAGGCAATACAAGCAGGACAAGAATCGCTTGCTATTTTCGAAAGATTGAACAACCCATTCGGCATATCCGTTGCAACTGGGATCATATTAGGAACCATTTCAATGGCGACGGGGGATTATAGTACCGCAAAATCTCGCTTCATACGCGGGGTTCAGGCAGGGGAAGAGATTAATTACCTGCGCCTGTTGCAAATCAGCAATGATAACCTCGGTACGATTGCGCTAATGGAAAATGATTTTGATCAGGCTAAGCAGTTCTTCCTAAAGAGCCTGCGCATCAGCCAGGAATGCGGGCAAACGCGGGAATTGCTGGCATCCCTGCGTGATTTCGCCAGTGTGTATATTGCTCAGGGCGATCTGGACGAAGCGCTTCGACTTCTCGCAGTTGTGTTGAACCATCCCGCGAGTGAACAGAACTCATTGAATCGTCCCGAACGGCTGCGCGACGAAGCCGAAAAATTGCGTGCGCAGATCGAATCTCAATTGGATCCTCTCATTTACAAATCGGCTTGGGAACGCGGTCAAAAACGGCGCCTTGCAGAGGTGGTGGCACAAATCCTAAACTAGGATTGTCAACAATCTGTCTGGTCATAAACGAGCGAAATGGGGAGCATGGAGTCATCGGTTACAGCTGATGAACCATTCAGAGCAGCAAGCAGGTATCCTTGTGTTGTGATCTACCTCAAAGTTCCGAGCTTCTCACGATTGGTTGTCGCATAGAGTGGTTATCGGTCACGCACCACAACCCAATGCGGTAACCGAACCAGGCAAGCAACAATCCTCCGATAGGATCAGGTAAATAATGCTGATGAGTAAACAACGTTGCAAGCACGATAACCAGTACCGTGGCAGTCCACAACCATCGCCATTTCGGAAACCAGCGTGCCCAAAAAAGCGCAATCAATGTAGTAACATAAACATGACCACTGGGAAAGGCATTGTAAGCATTGTCTTTGGAATAAATCAAGTTCAAAATTTGCGTTGACCAATCTCCGGCAGATAAGACTGGACGCACGACATAGGTCGGAAATAAAGTGAAAATTGTCATTGCAGTGACACTCACAAGCGCTGAGGCGATAAAAAACGCTTCATACAGACGTTCTTCCATGCCCCACACGGCCCAAATAGATGCAACTACCCACCATCCGCAAATCAGCACATAAGGGACTACCCATATGGGCCAAAGCGGTACATAATCATCGAAGGCTGTCTTAAGTTCCATTCCACCTTGCAAGAAACGGTTGAGCGGGAAATAAAGCGCTTGAATGCCAAATACCAGGGCACACCAAATCAAGCGTTTCAATTTATTCATAAAATAGACTCCTGTAGCTTACAAATACTTTGATTATCTAAACCTAAAAAAGTTTCACTACAGGTATCTGAGTCCTTCGGATGATACGTTTGGAGTAGCGAACAGGTGTTCTGTTATACTATAGTTTGAATATGGTGACTGACACTCAAACCGTTGAGGAATACTCTGAATGCATCGAAGATGTGATGCGATACATCCGTGAGCACATCAGCGAACCGATCGATCGCGAAACTCTGGCTTCGGTTGCCGGTTTCTCTGTGCCCCACTTCCATCGCGTCTTTACTGCTCATATGGGTGAGAGCGCTGTGAGCTATGTCCGCCGTCTACGCATGGAACGCGCCGGGCGCAAGCTGCGCATGGGTGCCGTGGACATTACCGAGGTCGCGCTTGCAGCTGGATATGATTCTCACGCGGCGTTCGGCAAGGCATTCAAACAGCAATTTGGACTCAGCCCCAGCGAGTTCCGACAGCTTGGTTGTAGTGCAGCCACTCAAATTCTAAGGAAAGGATAAGTTCGCATGAAAATTAAACTGACGAGTGTGTCTATTGATGACTACGACAACGCTTTGAAATTCTATACAGAGGTCCTGGGTTTCCAGAAAAAGCATGATATCCCACTGGGAGAAGGTGCCCGCTGGATCACCGTCGTCTCACCTGAAGAGCCGGATGGAACAGAATTACTTCTCGAACCGAATGCTAGTTATCCCGCAATGAAAGCGCTCAAGGAAGCCCTTAACAAGGATGGCATCCCGTTTACAGCGTTCCTGGTAAGTGATGTTCAAAAAGAGTATGAAAGAATGAAGGATCTTGGCGTGGAGTTCACAATGGAGCCAACGAACATGGGAATGACCAGCGCGGCTGTATTCAATGATACTTGCGGGAACCTCATACAAATTTATCAAATCAACGACTCATAACGAGCCTTTAGAATCAAAACTGCGGAGGCATGCCTCCGCAGTTTTGATTCTGTAGCAATCACAAAATCTGTTCCAAAATTGTTGGGTCCTTAATCTGGTCATCCCGCGCCAACAAAATCACTTTAGAAACGATCTCTGCGGTTTTCGGATCGTTATCCACAAAAGGTAGAAAGATTCTGCCGCGCTGCTGGGAATGAACAGGGATGATACATAAAGCACTGCCTGGCTGTTTATGTACTACACCACTCCCCAAATTGACATTGTAATTCGACAACTTCCCATCAATGATCACATGCTTTTCAGATAACTCAACATTGTTCAAACTCAACAAGACACAAGTTTCCCGTATGAGAGCAGAGCGCGCCTCAACAGACGAGGCAGACGACTCGGGGTCGACTCCCCCGGCATGAGCCACGCTCACCACAAGATCGAGATCACGCATCACTTCACTGAAGATGCGAGGCGGCACTTCATCCAGTTTCAAGCCTTTCCACTCACCGCGCTTGGTGAATAGAACGGCCTCTATGGTTGATCCTTCCACTTCAGCCGGTGTGCCCAAATCAAAAAGAAAACCTACTCTGGCAGAAATATCCAACTCGTGGAAGGTCCTTCGAACACCCTCGTTGTAATCAACCACCCAGCCCCGCCCGCCGAACAAAGCCACAGCCTGACGTCCGTTCACCTGATGACCAGCGTACCTGCGAGAGAGATTCCCTTCCGCTTTTTCTGCGGACGTGAGCAGATATAACTCACGAAAGACCTGCTTAAACGGTTGTATCCGTTCAGCGATAAAACATTCCCGTTGCCATTCATGCCACTCGCCACCCTCCAGCAAATCCAGCGGATGTGCGATCCGCACACGCTCTGTTTGCTCAAGAGGAATTTCCCTCCCATCGAAGTGATACAGGGCTTTGCCTGAACGAAGTGGATAACCCAATCCGTTTGCAGATACAAAAACAAGCTGTTCAATCATCACTTTGAGCATGGGGTGTCGGAAAAAGGTTTTCAACTCAGCCAGGTTAAATTCGTCTCCGCGACACATGGCTTGCTCAAGCGAAAGCCTCATGCGGTTCACCTGACGGTCGAGTTGTCCTTTCCTTTCAAGCAACTCGGCAACTGGTTCGTTTTTCTTTATCGCCGTCGGGATCTTCTTGATCGGTCTGTCGTTTTTGCGAGTCTCAAGGACAGGTTCACCCAGATCATTGATACTGAGCGAAAACTGAAATTCACCGACCTGGAGAGTTATTGCTCCCGACGACAAGTCTGCAACGGCTTCAACTTCCATTGCCCACTCCAGGCGTTGCGGGTCGGCATATCCTGCTGTACGCGCCAGATTTTGCATGCCAATTGAAACCGCAAGCTTTTCGCTTGCCTTACGCTGAGAGCCAAACTTCCTGCCTGTCCGCAGAAATTCCTGCATGGCCTCATAACGATGCAGGATCTCATCCTTCTGATTCTTTTTGTTCTGCAGGGGAATCAATCCCAACGCTCGCACCGAATCCTGGTGGCGTTTCTTTTTGATCCGTTCGATTTCCTTTTTAATATCCAGCTTCCCAAGCATTGCATCGGCAAACAAGCGTGCCCGTGTGTGCCCAACTCCGCCTGAGGCATATAGTGCTGCGTCATAAAGCTTCGCCCAGCGTTCCTTACCTATGTCGTTGTACATCCTTCCAAACCAAGTTACGTCCACCGCCCCATCCATCAGATCACTTGCTGTAAGCGGTGTATGTTCTGAGATGCGCGCCACCCATTCCTCACGGATTTCCTGTTCAACCGACCATTGCCTATCTTTTGTATGGGCATATAACCACCAGACAGCGTCACCGAGGTGATCCCACCGGATCGCACACTGAATGAATTCCACCCATTGAGGAGCATAGACTGCCAGTTCAATCAAGGTCCGTTCAGGGATACGATGATTCAGGACCTGCCCTGTAAACCCCTCTGCCGAATCATTTTCGACTGGATAGCTGTTTCTGATCAAATGACTGAACACACGTGAACGGTCACTACTTCTCCCAAACCCATAACCACGATCAAAGCCTGAATCTCCAAGAGCCACTAGTAAACGGAAGAGATTTCGCATTCCGGGAACGGATCGAATGCTACTTGCGGGTGATGTCGCCGCGGTCGGTAATTCGCCGCGCCTGCACTCCACATCAAGGATTCGCTCGCGACATAACTCAACAATTTCCTTTATAACAGGGAATTTCTCCACCAGGGAAAGATTGTGTTGATGCAGTTTTCGTGCGCTGAATTGATGTAAATGATCAAACCTGACCATATATCCATAGCCATCATCTTTTCGAGGTCCCATGAACATATCCAGCAAATCGTCGCGCGTTGCGGCGTCGCCTTGATAGGCGAACAATGCATCGTCAAGTGTTACATATTCTTTTGGCAAATCCGATTTGGGCTCATCCAGCCAGCGCACTACATGCCACATGCGGGCATGGTGTTCATTTGTCCATGTTTCAGGGCGAAGATTACGTTGCCAGCGGGCTACTGTGAGATAAGCAAGTTTACGACCAAGACGATGACGAATTTTCCTGCCCCCATACATCTCTTCCATTTTCGTCAATTCTGAGTATGAAATTTTCCCAACAGATTCTTCAAGCGCATCCAAAATGAAATCTGCTTCGCCCTTTACAGGATGCATCCACACCAGCCATTCGACAATCGAGTGGATTATCTCCTTATAGTTCAAACCAAAATCCAGCTTGGCATCAAAATGGTTTTGAATGTCACTGGAGATCCCTTTCTTTTGAGCCTGAAAATAATCATTTCTAGAGCCAA
>DAINRK010000213.1:2510-7403 GCA_036741855.1 Anaerolineales bacterium | reverse complement strand
ATGACAACAAAGAAAAAGGGATTTGCCTATCTTGTAGAAGGTCTGCCTCCCACTTACTGGTTATTATGGAGCGGAACGCTTATCAATCGTCTGGGTGGCTTTGTCATCCCCTTTCTCACACTCTATCTCACAAGCCAGCGCGACATCCCCGTCAGCCAGGCCGCACTCATGGTTTCTCTTTTCGGCGCGGGCTCGTTTCTCTCACAGCTTGTAGGCGGTGAGCTGACCGACCGTTTCGGTCGCCGCCCTGTGATGTTGATGAGTTTTATGATCACACCTATCGTCATGGTCATATTGGGATTGGCGCGCAGTCTTCCTGTCATTGCAATATGCACATTCATTGTTGGATTCTTTACTGATCTATATCGACCTGCTGTCGGCGCGGCAATCGCAGATCTTGTCCCTGCCGAATCGCGGACGCGCGCATATGGATATAACTACTGGGCGATCAACCTCGGCGCGGCTGTTGCTCCGCTTCTTGCCGGACTTTTGGCCGGTTACAACTACCTGGTCTTGTTCATCGGCGACGCGTTGACCACCCTGATCTTTGGTTTGATCGTGCTATTTGGCATTCGCGAAACACGTCCGATAGAAGCTCAGCACAACGCACAGGTTTCATTCAATGAGCGCATCAACCAGCTCAAGCGTGAGCCGATCCTGTTGATCTTTTCATTGCTGGCACTGTTCTTTGGCATGATCTACATGCAGGGATATGTCACCCTCCCTCTCGATATGGGATCCCATGGACTCGGTCCGGAGCAATTTGGAGCAGCAATCGCAGTCAATGGATTCCTGATTATTCTGGTTACAATTCCAATAAGCAATATGGCATCGAAATGGCACCGATTTCGGACGATTGCTGCATCAGCAATATTCCTGGGACTTGGGTTTGGTTTCACTGCCCTCGCGGATAATTTGTGGCTATTCATTATCAGTGTCATTATCTGGACGTTTGGAGAGATCGCGGCGACATCTGTAGCACCAGCTATTATTGCAGATCTCTCGCCGGTGGAATTGCGCGGGGTATATCAGGGAATCTTCGGTTCCGCATGGGGGCTCGCTTACTTTATGGGTCCGCTTGCAGGTGGTTGGGTTTATGAACACGTGGGGAGCAATGTGCTGTGGGCCGGCTGTCTGGTGTTGGGAATCGCGCTCGCGTTTTGCTACCTGGCACTGGGCATGCCGGCCAAACGACGAATGGCAGAGTCGCGCTGACCATCCAAACATGTAAACGAATGTTAATATTGGGGAAGGTATAATCATCCCATGTCAGAAAACACATCAACACGCGTCGAGTTGGATGAACTGCTTGCCTCGGAATATGATTACATTACCCATACCGCCAACCAGGCAAATGAAGACCGCGCCCGCGTGTCCTCGTTTTATCTAATCGCTGTTGGATCACTGGTCGCCGCTTTGTTTGGAACACAACTTTTCGATGAGGAAAAATTTACCCAGGCTGTCAAAATTATGTTCAGCGGACTCTTCGTTCTGCTTACTTTGATGGGTACCTCGACAATCATGCAATTGGCGCGTCTGCGTGGTGCATGGTATGAGGCCATGCTTGCGATGAATCAGATTAAGGATTTTGCGATGCAGCAGAGCCCAGAACTTACCAAGGCATTTCGGTGGACGACAAACACGCTCCCGCCAAAATATAAAAAGCGCAGTGTTTCCTATTTTCAAGCGGTTGAGGTCTCGCTGATCAGCGGGTTGATGTTTGGCGCGGCAATGTTCTTTTTGCAACAGGCTTTCTTTTCGATCTCCTGGATTACTTGGATGATCTCTGCGTTGCTTGGGCTTTGTGCCGTTTACCTTCAACTCATAATTTACAGAAGAATCTTGGATTAATATGCCGCGTGATTACACGAATCAATCCCCCATTTCGTTCCAACGCAGATCTCACCTCACGCGCGACGATGACTGGATAAGAGATTTTCTCAAAACAGCCAAAGTGGGTCACATCGCATCGTCACGAGACGAGCGGCCGTTCCTGAACCCAACTATGTTCTGGTTCGACGAAGAGAATCAGCAGATCGTTTTCCATTCCAATGTCGCGGGGAGAGTCCGCTCAAATATTGAGAGTAACCCAAAGGTCTGCCTCGAGGTGAGCGAGTTGGGGAATTTCCTTCCATCGAATGTCGCGCTCGAGTTTTCGCTACAATTCCGCAGTGTGATTGTCTTTGGCATAGCACGCCTGGTCACAGATTCAGATGAAGCGCGTTACCTGTTATATGGTCTGATAGGAAAATATTTCCCAACGATGCGCGCGGGTCAGGAATTCCGCGAGATCACTGATAAAGAATTGCGCGCTACATCCATTTACGCGATCCAGATCGAAGAATGGAGCGGCAAAGAAAATTGGGCGGACCGTGCAGATCAAAGCGATGAATGGGCGCCACTTAATGAGAAGTGGTTTAAGTAACAACTTGTAACTGCAAAGGCTGCTAGTTGAGTATGCAGGCGCTTTTCTCGCCGATATAGAACCCAGCCCGCAGCAATCTCCTATTACACATGGATAAGTATTTCCCATCCTCCTATGAGGACTCCCGCGCACGCTTCTTACAAAGCCTCGACTTGATCCAACAAAAATGGCCTTCAACCCAACTGGAGTCACACCCGTTAAAAAACTTTCCTGAATTGAGTATTGACTGGCTCTGGGCACGCGCAAATAACAAAAAAACTCTTGTCATCATCTCCACCGCGGAACATGGCATCGAAGGCTATGTTGGCTACGCGATGATGAAGGTCTTCGTCGAAGAATTCGCACCACGCCTAAATCCGGAGAATACTGGTTTACTCCTCATTCACGGATTAAATCCATGGGGTATGAAATATCATCGCAAGGTCAACGAGAATAGTGTTGATCTGAATCGCAACTTCGTTATTGATGAAAATTTTGACTCTGCCATCAACCCTGAATTTCATCGCGTGAAGAATCTCATCAACCCGCAAACCCGCATTCAATCATTTGGCCTTGAAAATATCTGGTTCGGGGGACGCGTAATACAAGCACTATTCACAGCAGGTACAGCAACAGTCACAAAGGCGACATTGCTCGGTCAACATCACACACCCAACGGGTTTTATTATGGCGGGACAAATTATGAGGAGGGGACAAGCGTTGCGATGGAGCTTTATCGTCGAGGGTTGGAGGACTATCAATCTGTGATCCAGGTTGATATGCATACTGGCTACGGTCCGCGCGATCAGATGAGTATCATCATACCCCCGCTCGATCCCATGACATCTGAAGAGACATCAAGGAAGTTCAATTATCCACTTGTGTTGAAAATCAACGCGGAAGAATTCTACGATATTAGCGGAGATATGGGGGCGTATTATTATGAACTGCGGGATAAATACTTTCCGGATAGGCATCTCTTCGCCTGTGGGTTTGAATTCGGCACGTTTGGCAGTTCATTGCTGGCGCGCATTCGAAGTTTGAGAGCAATGGTCTTTGAAAATCAGCTGCACTGGCATGGGACAAAAAGCGAAAAAGCTGAACACCGAATCCGTAAGGAATTTGAAGAATTGTATTTTCCCTCAGAAGCAAAGTGGCGCGAAAAAGCACTTGCAGATGGCAGACGAGCTTTGGAAGGCATCTTGCGTGCCTATCAATTATTATAGAGTGTGCAACCATGAAACAAGAGAATCGTAGAATTAAGTAACGCATTTTATTATGTCACTCTGAGCCGCGAAGCGGCGAAGAGTCTCGCTCGTGTGATGGAGACTCCTCGGTCGCAACGAACGCTCCCTCAGAGTAACAAAGTCTAGAAGGAGAAACCATGTCTGAAGAAAAAGTTCATTCGGAAGAATTTCGTGTGAATGGCGAAGAATTAATCGCCAAGATCAAGAATCTTGTCAACGAGGGCAATATCCGTCGCATTATCATCAAAGATAAGGAAGGCAAAGTCATTTTCGAGATCCCACTAACATTTGGCATCCTGGGCGCATTGATCGCACCACAGCTTGCGGCTATAGGCGCCATTGCTGCACTTATCACCGAAGCGACCGTTGTGGTAGAAAAGGCCGATGAATAGTTAAAAATTGAGAAGCAGATTCAGCAAACGGCATTAAGCTGGAGAGCCACTTGCATGTCGCGCCCTCGCGGCTATGGCCACCTGGTTCATGATTCGCCACGCCTTCGATGCCAGGGACTCGTCTATTAACGTCTGCATCAGGACCTCTCCATCTTTGACAGTTTCGGAAATGTAGTCATCCTGGCTAGTAACGCCCCATCCGATAAATAGGCCAATCATGCTGCCGATAAACACGCCGGCGGCGATTAATCCCAGTAGTGTCATCACAACGACAATTGGCGAAGCAGCGCGCTCGTTTAGAGCAGCAATTTGAACAATACTGATCACTGCCAGGATGCCAGCCACGATGCCCCATATTCCACCTCCCACACCTCCAGAAAGAATCGTTTCCAAAATCGTGGTGCCACGTCCCTTAGACGGCTCGAAGACCGGTGGATTAAAGTCCTCGATCTTGATGGTCTGTTCAGAGATCCCGGCCTTCTTCAATGACTGAAGCGCTTGTTCAGCATCTTTTCTTGAATCATATAAACGAAGTACCAATCGCTTTCCATCCTGCCCACGCAAAAGTCGAATTTGATCCACAACTTTGCGAACTTCCTGAAATTGCTGTTCAACCAGCGCATGCGTTACAGGAGGCAAATCCTGTTTCAATGTTCTTTCATAGGTGTTGAGAGCCACTCTTTCACCGAGCCTTACTTCCTTTAGCAGCACCTTTTCCACGTTTTCATCGCCAATCGTGAGCGTGGCAAATATATCAATTCGACCGCGATGAATCATGCCTAGAATACTGCTCTTCGGCCTAGTCTCACCGCCCAGTCGCTTGATCTCTTCGAAAATCTCATCCTTGAAT
>DAINRK010000213.1:0-2410 GCA_036741855.1 Anaerolineales bacterium | reverse complement strand
TTTGCATGCGGTGGATAATTATGCATTTCTCAAGTGACCTTAAAAGAAGATAAAGTAAATGCTTTATGGTCAATTGCTGTTCATTTTCTATAACGATTCTAGACACTACCTGTCACATGCGAATCAGCCTAGGAGATGATGTAGAGGAAAAAAATTTTTGTTATACTAGAAACATGGACATCTTCACGGCAATTTACTTTCTTGCCCTCATCATCGAGATTGTGATTCGAGCGCCGCTCGACAAAAAGCGAAAACAGGAAAAGATAAGCGAACGTCGCTATACGGATCAAGAGAAGACTCTTCTTGGTCTATTGTCCCTGGGTGGTCTGGTCGCTCCGCTCATCTACGCATTTACAAATTGGCTGGATTTTGCAAACTATACACTACCGGTGTGGGCAGGCTGGTCGGGCGTTCTAATCACAGCCGGTGCGCTATTCGTTTTCTGGCGCGCCCATGCAGACCTGGGAGTCAACTGGTCACCCACCCTGGAGATCCGTGAGAAACATGAGCTGATCACTCGCGGTATCTACGGTGTTATTCGACACCCGATGTATGCCTCACAGTGGCTATTAGCGATCGCAACACCACTACTTCTCCAAAACTGGATCGCGGGGTTTCTAAATCTGCTGGTATTCATACCGTTCTATCTGTTGCGAGTTAAAGCCGAAGAGCAGATGATGCTTGATTCCTTCGGTGCACAATATCAGGAATACATGAAAAACACGGGTAGGGTTTTACCAAAAATGTAAGAGGCAATTCATACAACAAAGAGCCAGCTTCCGCTGGCTCTTTTGATACTAAATCAGTTCCTTTCCAGGCCAATCCCCGGTCCATTAGGCAAAGTAAGGTTCGCGCCATTATATTTCAAGCCACGGTACGGATCATTCTTGATCAGCAATGGTCCATCTAAATCAGCATAGTCACATAACGGAGCAAGATGTGCTGCCGCAGTGACTCCTACAGATGACTCAATAAAGCATCCTAACATAACCTGCATATTGTGTGCACGCGCGGTATGGATCATCCGCATAGCTTCGCGAATCCCTTCACTCTTCATCGTTTTCACAACCACGCCATCAATTGCTCCCGCAAGTTTAGCGACATCATGTGAGGTCTTTGCAGTTTCATCTGCAAAGATGGGAATTTTGATTTTCTGCGCCCGCAATTTTTCCTTGAGCCAGAAATAACCTTCCACGTCATCTATGGCAAGCGGCTGTTCGATCAACTCCAAATCGTACTCAATCAGACGTGGAATGACCTGCAAGGCACGCTCACGACTCCAGCCTGCGTTCACATCCACAAGCAGCTTGGCATTTGTAGCGTTACGAATCGCCGAAACTATCGCTTCATCCTTTTCGCTCCCTAATTTAATTTTGATAATAGGGTATCCAGATGTCTTTGCCTGCTCTGCCATCACTTCTGGTTCGTCTATACCGATGGTAAAAGACGTAAGCGGCAGGTTATTTGGATTCAAACCGAATAATTTATATAGGGGCTGTCCTAATTTTTTACCCCAAAGATCATGCAAGGCCTCGTCAATCGCAGAGCGCGCCGCGCGCGAGCCTGGTGGGCGTCGCGCTAAAACGGCATCCAAGTCAAAAAGATCATCGCCCAAATAAGGCACAGACTTGAGATACTCAATAATCCCTTCCTGTGTCTCGTTATAGTACGAAACAGCCGCTGCTTCTCCCACCCCATCATCAAGATAGACAAGGACATTGAAGCGCTGATCGAAGGCCCCATGCGCGACTCGAAAGGTTGTTTTTAGGTCAAGTGTGAGTGGTTCCCAGTGTAGTTTCATAATTTCTATCAATATATATCGGTGGTCGAGTAATTCTGAGCGATAGCGAAGAATGTATCGAGACCACCAATAACAGAAATGATTTTACTTACTCGGTAGTCTCGATACGTCCCGCCAAAATCATGCGGGACCACTCGACCACCGGAGTTTTTATCATCCGCGTCTCTCCAAAAAATGCAAAACCTTCTCCACCCATTCCTGTTCTCGTTCCTTGTGGACATTATGTCCTGTCTTTTCGGGAATCCACAACTCAGCGTTTGGAATATTGTTCGCAATATATTGCGCGTGTTCGTCAGGCGCATTGACCGTGTCCTCAGCGCCCATAATAACGAGAGTTGGCTTTTGGACGCGGGATAATTCAGAAGGAGAATAATTTGGCTCAGAGATAATCTCTTTCATGGTTAACCACAACAACTCACGCCAATATTCTTTGCCGTTCACCTTGCTGTGCAGAGCAATCATTTCATTCATCCAATCGGGTGATTCGCGTGCGACCCGATCAGGGTCAAAGACTTTTGGTTCGCGCTCAATGAGGTAACGCGTCACATACGCATTCGCGGCTTGGGGAATGCAAGTCTGCACCATCTCTGGATGCTCCATCAAGGTGAC
>DAINRK010000212.1:0-7460 GCA_036741855.1 Anaerolineales bacterium | reverse complement strand
CCTGCGCCAACAATCAAAACCTTTTGTCCCCGCTGGATATTTGCTTGTCGAAGAGCGTGTAGGGCTTCGAGTCCACCAAACGGTGTAGCAGCCGCCTCCTCATAGTTTATGTTATTCGGTTTTTTCCCCATCACACTGGCCATGGCTGAAGGTTTTTCGGACAGACACATATATTCAGCATACGTTCCCATGCCGAGTCCGGTATACCCGAAAACCTGGTCGCCCTCCTGATATTGGGTGACCTCTTTTCCAACGGATACAATCTCTCCGGCAAACTCCGTACCAAGAATGGTTATTCTGGTTGGTTTCATGAAACCCAGATATAGCCGCAGGGGAATCGCAAACAAGAGAGGCAGTTTGAGTCTTCTAAGTTCGGTGTCTGGTGTTGATGCCGTTACTGCATGTATTTTGATCAGTACTTCATTATCTTTGGGTGTAGGTGTTGGCACTTCGCGGAGTTGGAGTCCGTCCGGTGAGCCGTATTTCGTCCAAACAATTGCTTTCATAATAACTTGTCCTCATTAAGCTTTGTTATCTGATGCCACAGTAATAACAATCTTTCCTTTGGTGCGCTCTTCTCCAAAGTAGCGAAGCGCTTCAGGAACTTCACGTAGCAGATATTGTTTATCAATATTGAGTCTAACCTTGCCGGATTCACAAAGCTCTGTGATCGCCTCCAGATCTTTTCGATTACGTTGAACCGCTAGAAGACGTATCTTTTTGCCTGAGGTTCTTCTTATCCAGGGTCCGAGGAGCAAGAACTGGAGAAATGTAGCGACGGAACCTCCGACAGCATAATAGCTTCCATTGGGCTTCAGTGCGCGCGCGTACGCAAAAGAGGAACGATAGGCGATCAGATCAAGGATGAAATCATACTGTTTTCGATTCCTGGTGAAATCTTCCCGGGTGTAATCAATGACATGATCTACACCAAGAGAGCGCATAAAGTCCAGCTTGCCGGTGTTATCCACCCCGGTTACTTCAGCCCCGGAGTTTTTCGCAAGCTGCACTGCAATTGATCCTGCACCGCCACCCGCGCCGTTGATCAGAACTTTTTGGCCGGGCTGAAGCTGTGCCTTATCGCGAATTCCCTGCAAGGCGATCACTCCGGCTTGCGGAATGGCTGCTGCCTGTTCGAAGGTCATACTAGCGGGTTTGTGCGCCCAGGATTTTCCAGGCGTACAAACATACTCGGCAAAACCGTTATGGTAGTCTTCCATTTCCCCGAATACTGCATCGCCGGGTTGGAATTCCTTGTTGTCTTTGCCCACCATTTCGACTCGTCCTGCTACGTCTGATCCAAGAATAGGGTTGGCTGGTTTTAGAAGCCCACCCATGCGCGCATACAGCGGTTTTCCGATCAAGCCTTCCCAGTCAGATCTGTTTACGGATACCGCGTAAACCTTGACTCGAATTTGATCGTCCCTGGGAGTAGGTTTTTCTACCTCTTGAAGCTTAAGAACATTTGGAGGACCATATTCATGATACACGATCGCCTGCATGGATTTCCTCCGCGATTCAACCACTTTTTTGGACTTCTACAACGACTTTCCCCTTTGTATGTCCATTTTCAACGTGGCGATGCGCATCTGCAATCTGCTCTAAAGAATACGTCTTTTCAATCACGGGTTTTATTTTTTCTGTCTCAATCAGTTCTCTTAAAAGGTTTATATCTTTCTCATTCGGGTTAGAAAGATGCATTTTTGGTCTTTTGTCGCCGAATAACGGGCTTAAAAGTACTTGAAGTAATTGATATTCCGGTTTCGGACTTTCTGTAACAAAAACACCAGTGTTTGATAATGCAGGCTTGCAGCTGAAGTAAGTCCGCCGGCCAGCAGCAATCAAAATAATATCGTACTTTTTGCCATTTCGAGCGAAATCTTCTTTTGTGTAGTCGATCATGTGATGCGCGCCAAGTTCTCTTACCCACTCAAGATTGGATGTGCTGCAAACAGCAGTTACCTCTGTCTCGTAATATCTTGCAAGTTGCACCGCGAAATGTCCGATACCGCCCGAAGCGCCATAGATCAAAACTTTCAGACCTTTCTTGATTTCTGCCACATCTCTTAATGCTTGTAGAGCAGTAAGTGCAGCACACGGCACAGCCGCGGCTTCTGTAAAAGTCAGGTTTTTGGGCAGCATGCTGATCCTGCTTTCGCGGACGCGGACATATTCCGCATGCGAGCCCAGGCAATGTCCGAAAATCGCGTCACCAACTTTAAATCTACTTACGTTCTTGCCTATAGCCTCCACCGTACCTGCAACGTCTATTCCCAGGATCTGTTGTTTGGGTTTACTCAAGCCATTCGAGGGCCTGACGAGGAAATATCCTCTACGGTGGTGATTGTCATATGGGTTGACGGAAGCACTGTGCACTTTGATCAACAATCTGTCTTCCATCCCATCTTCGATCGTGGGTTTCTCAATCTCTTCGATTTTCAAGACTTCAGGCGGACCATATGATCTGCAAACCGCGGCTTTCATAAATTGAATCTCCTAAAGGATGTGTTGCCTGTCAACTGATTATTCCACTGTGATGACGACTTTTCCCCGGGCATGTCCCTCTCCCAGATACCGGACCGCCTCAGCAGTCTCGCGAAACGAATAACGTCTGTCAATGACAGGCATGACTTTTCCGGCTTCAAAAAGCTCATTCATAATGATCAGATCCTTCTGATTTATTTTCGCTATCTCCATGAAGCCCATTTTCTGTCCGCCAGTCTTTGAAATCAATCGCCCAAGGAGCATCCCCTCAAGCAGGGCCCTTAATAAATGGGCACTGGAAGCTCCGGCTAAGACATAAATACCTTTGGGGCTTAATGAGCGTCGACAGGCTAAAATCGGCCGATACCCGTTAACCGCCAGAATCAGATCATACCGCTGCCCATTTTGGGTGAAATCTTCTTGAGTGTAGTCAACGACATGATCTGCACCCATCGAGCGCGCCTGCTCCAAATTCCTGGGGCTGCACACCGCGGTCACTTCAGTGCCGAACGATTTGGCAATCTGCACCGCAAACGTACCTACGCCGCCTGACGCCCCATAGATCAAAACCTTTTGGCCGCTCTGAATCTGTCCGCTGTCGCGCAGGCCCTGCAGCGCGGTCAGCGCCGCCACTGGTATGGCCGCGGCTGCCTCAAATGTCATAGCCGCCGGCTTC
Source organism: Anaerolineales bacterium (assembly GCA_036741855.1). Classification (GTDB taxonomy): domain Bacteria; phylum Chloroflexota; class Anaerolineae; order Anaerolineales; family Villigracilaceae; genus Defluviilinea. Next base: position 4,300 of record DAINRK010000212.1, on the reverse strand, counting down.
AACACCAGCCTATCTTCACGTGCAGTTGCAAACTCGGCAAAACTGCCCTGGGCTGCCCCGTACACCTCATCGCCTGGCTGAAACTGCGTTACACTGCTGCCTACCGCTTCAACCCGCCCGGCGATATCAATTCCGAGCCTTGGGTCTTTTGGTTTGCGTAGCCCTCCGCCCATCACGCGAACGAGGAATATGTCAGCGCTCAGACCATGCCAGTCAGCCGCATTTACGGATGACGAATGAACTTTTACCAGTACTTCGTTGTCCTTAGGGACAGGTCTTTCCACTTCTTCCATCTGCAAAACATCAGCTGAACCATAGTTGTGATAAAGAAAGGCTTTCATGAGTTTTCTCCAAGATTTTTATCCAGTGACTTTTAGAATAGTTTACGACAATCCATGCGATTAGGTTGCGGAACCTATGATCAGTAAGCCCAGTCCTGCAATGAGAGCAGCCGTGCGCAGCGAAGTTTTGTTGGTCATATTCGTTAATTTATTTGATGCTAATACTTCCATAGTTATCATTTGAGTATCTCCTAAAGGATATGATGGTTGAATCTACATATATTTTGGAACAACGATATCTGTTCGTATTGATTGGGAATCAATTGCAAACGAATTGAAGCCTTTAACGATCAGCCATATCGGGAATATTATTTCAAATAAAGCTCCAGGAAGAAATAAAACCATTCCTGTATTGGTGCCGAAAATCTCTACCAGGGTGCTGGTTAACAAGGATGCGTATCCAATCAGGCCCAAGACTGAAATAAATCGTGGAATGAGTTTTGATTGATATAGTAAATAACAAAACATCAGACTCCCTATGCCCAGCACGATCATAGCCATTTGAAAGGCCATATCATGCACTTCCATAACTAAAGTGCCTAAAGGTTGAAAATAGGACGTATCTGGAGCTCCGGAATTTATGTATTCCTGACTTAAACTTATTAGCAATAGTGGACCGATTGCGCCAACCATAAGGATTGCAGACTCAATAACCCTGAAGCCAACATAACCAAGGGCCATAGATTCATTATGTTTTTTTAGGATTGGAAATAGCATGACTGCAATGCCAACAACTGCAGCGGAATTAATTAGCTCAAGGAGCATTCCTATGATCATTTGGGTTTTATTAGGATAAACACTAATTAGGTAATCAGGAGCCTCTACAATAGATCCGATAAGTCCACTGCCTATCATATATGTAATCGTCGCAACTATGAATAAGGCTCCCACAATTCTTGCGATTATTTTGTTTGTCCTATTAGGACTGGCTTTGGTGGTATTCATTTTTACATTCCTTTTTGGTCGATATTGATGAGTTTCTTTGAAAAGTAGCTTGCCGCAGTTTGCTGATTCACTTCTGACACATCTGCCTGGTCGCGTTCAACGCGATTTACCGAACCTGTAGAGTCTGTGGCCTGCAAACAAGAACCAGAATGTCGTGAGAAGCGAAACGATAATGATGGTGATATCCAAAGCGCTGATCAAAAAAGGACCCACTGACGCAATGAGCGCAAAGATGCCCGTGAACAGGCCTAGATAGGCTGTGCTCTTACCGAAGCTCCCCTTGAGCATCTGGAGACTGGTTATGAAAATCCCAATGCCTGGGACCAGTATGGTGTAGATAGGAACCAAGGGGGAAGCAAGCAGTGCAGACACGTAATCTGCACCCGCGATGAAAATCGCCCGTTGGGCATCTGTCGCCGCTGCGGAGTATTGACTGCTCAGACTGATGAGCGCAGCGTAGTTCGGCCAGGTAATTGCCAATTCCAGAGCAACGAACAATCCCAGAGATGCGGCTGCCAACAGCATCGCACTTCGGTTGATCCCTTTTAGCGCCAGGTAAAGCCCAAGGGCGACCGGGATGTAGAGAAGGTCTGTCAGGACGGAGAGTCCAATGATGGCCCACCATGCTGTCGTATTCGCAATGAGATAGGACAACTTCGCCTCGCCGCCGCTCGGTGAAACGCCCGCAATTAGATAGAGCGGAATGATGATGATATATCCCAGTCCTACGGCGAGAGCGGAGATACCGCCCACTCTATACAGCCATTTCCCCTCTTGATCGACTGCATTAAGCGTCATGTTTTGCGTGGTCATAAACCCTTCTCCCTTTCCAGCCAGATTGGCGAATTTCACGGTTTGACCTCTGCTACGTCTGGCCTGCTAGTTTCGACAGGATTGACCGAGATTAACGGCATTCCCAAATCTCGGACTTTTTTAAGTAATCCATACAGCGCGGCCTGATCAATAACAGGGCCAGTTAGAAGCGTGTCACCATTTTCTTCTATCGCGATCGTGAGTCCATCAAACCAGTTTTTCCAATCAGGACTCAAATGGCTCTTGACCCTAATTTGATAGACTATGGGCTGATTTGGATCAGATTTGGGATTGAGATCGTTTGACATTCTTCTGTACCTTGTAGTGGCGAGAGATGACACCTGTGCCACTTGCTCCATGTACAGATAATATATCTGCACCAGAGTGTTGCCGGTAGACACTTTGGTGTTAATTGGAGTGTTGTTTTGAATTATTGAGCGGGGAGAATTTTGATGAATTCTATCACTTATAACAAACCAAGTTCGCGGGCACGGGCGACGGCTTCCGTGCGCCTTTGAACTTGTAGTTTGTCATAAATTCTGCGGTTATGCCCTTTAACCGTATCCAGGGCAAGAAATAGTCTTTTGCCAATCTCGTCGTTCGAGAGCCCCTGAGCGATGAGTTCGAGCACTTCCAATTCGCGTTCGCTGAGCGGTTCAATCATAGGTGCGGCCGATAACAAAGGAGATTTGCCCTCAACCCTTTGCATTTCAGCCTCAAGTGCAGCCCGTAGTTTAGCGACATAGTCTGGCACAATTCCCTGTGCCGCCGCTTCGGACAAAAGCCTGAACATTGGCAGGCCCTCATCGACAAAGATACGGATGAAACCACCCGGCTCTGCCAGCGCGAGCGCATAACGCAGCACTTGTAAAGCCTTATCCTTTTCGCCGTGCGCTTGCAGAACGACTGCCAGTAGAATCATCACTTTGAGTTGCTCATCCTTCCAACCCTTTTCTTCCGCTTGTTGACGCCACGACTCAAGCACAGACAATGCTGCTGATGAGTTGCCCTGAGCGAGGTGCACTCGTGCCTGGCTCATGGGAAGGTTGTGTGTCTGAGCCAAATGCGCTGCTGCCTCCAAATTGCCCTGGCGGAGAAATGTAAGCACTTGCGCGGCAGCCACCTCGGGCATTCGATGCACGAAGTTATGCTGGCGGACAGACTGGTCAACTTTCGCCAAAATATCAGCCGCGCCCGCTACGTCGTCCTGAGCCAGTTTCAAGCGGGCAAGGAATACCTCACCGATAATGTATCTGTCGATAATAGTTTCATATTGCCTTGCCAGGGCGAGGCTCTGTTGTGCATGCTGCTCAGCGGAATCGAGATCGTTCCATTCGTAGAGGATACGGGCCAAACCCAAATGCGCTTCATTAATAATCTGTTGTGGTTTGTCACCTGCCCATTGCAGGACGCGCCTGTATGTTTCAGCTGCTTGATAGAGTTCGTTGTCAGTTTCTTGTACGAGGCCCAGACCGATTGTCGATAGTATGACCGTGAACATAGCTCCGGATGCCTGGCTGAGGGATATGGATTCATTGAATGCCTGGCGGGCCGCAGGGCGATTTCCTTGAAGAACATATGCGTATCCCAGGGTCCAGTTAGCAGAAGCGCGCGTGAACAGACGGTTTGGATGTAGATACTCCAGAGCCCTTTGTGACTGGGCGAACATGGCTGCTACATCGTACCTTGTGAGCGCCAATGTAGCCCTGGCAGCGGCAATTTGCCCGATAACATTTCGGGTATTTTCATCCGGCTCAGCACCTTGAAGGATGGCGGCTAAAGCAGCTTCGGCGGCTTGAAGTTTTTCTCCCACCCCGACCGTTTGACCATTGATCAGCAGCAACGAAGCATGCCTCCACCACAAAGATGGTCTGGCGTTCATCACTTCGGCCGGCAGTGACTCCAGCCAATTCAATATCGGAGTCACGCCGCCGCTAAAATGAAAAGGTATACCTTTTCCGTCTATCAGTCGCTCGGCTCGTTCGACATCGTTGGCGGCAGCCGCATGCTGAAACGCCTCAATTTGTAAACCGTTTTCTTCATACCATATGCTCGCACGTTTGTTTAATTCGTCCAGGCTCCACTTTGCATCGCCTGTAGACAAGGAAGCGCTTTGGAGAAGTCGCTGTCGCAACAGATCGGCAAAGAGATGGTGATAGCGGTACCAGCGCCGCTCGTTGTCCAGCGGGACGATGAACAGG
>DAINRK010000211.1:0-7470 GCA_036741855.1 Anaerolineales bacterium | reverse complement strand
GTCAGCGGCGGGATGGTCCCGCCGCTGACTCTTTATTTGCACAAGCCCGAATTGACATCATTTGGTGTCTCATGTAAACTCTTATCTCTATATGGATATTGATCTCGACCTCTACCGTCACGAAGTGCGCGTTTCGACCAATCCGCTGGTCAGGCTCTCGGCAATCGACATCTCGCCTGAGCATCCCCAGCGGACATTTGTTTTCCTTCACGGTTTTGGAGGGCAAGCTGAACAATGGCATTACCAGATGCAAAAGTTCTCGCTTGAGAACCGAGTCATCGCCCTGGACTTGCGTGGACATGGACTCTCTGATAAGCCAGGCACGGGCTATGACATGCCTCGACTCATTGAGGATCTGGAAACGGCACTCACGTTATTAAAAGTCAAGGAAAATTTCGTATTGGTGGGTCACTCATTCGGTGGGGCCGTTGTTACCGAATATGCACTGAAACATCCCGATCGAGTGGAACGCCTCATTCTAATGGCGACAGCGGGCGAGTTTAAACTTCGAACTTCGTTAAGACTTGCTTTGAGCCTGCCCATCTGGTTGTTGAAAATTGCCGAACCATTTACTCGCAAATGGTTGTTCGCACCGCCTCATGCACTGAAACAGATTTACTATCAAAACATGTCCCGGTGGGATGGATGGAAAAAATTTGCTGCGCTCGAAGTGCCAACCCTCGTCATACGCGGTAATCGCGATATAGTATTCGAACGGTCACGCTTTGAAAAAGTCACGACAACCATTCCCGGCGCGGAAGAGGCAGATATAGGCGTATCCGGCCACATGGTCATGTTGGAGAGGCGAGAGGCCGTAAATCGCGCCCTCGAACGATTCGTGGATGTCGAAGGGCAGCGCTCATGGCGCGACACCTCTGATGATGTCCCGAATAAGAAGAGTGGACGCGATCCGCTGCGCAGCAGACGACCCTGGCTTGAGAATTACGAACGCGGCATACCTTATACAATTGATATTCCGAGAATCCCACTTCATCATTTGTTGCGATCTGCTGTGAGGCGCTTCCCAAACAATCCTGCCATCTTCTTTGAAGGATCGCGTCTGTCGTACCGGCGATTGAATCGCGAAGTCAATCGTTTTGCGAATGCATTGCTTGCGCTTGGGATTGGAAAAGGTGCTCGGGTTGTTTTGTTGATGCCAAACGTACCACAAATGGTGATCGGTTTTTATGGGACGATGAAGGCGGGCGCGACCGCGGTGTTTATTCCGCCTGTGATCGAACCAGAAGAAGTGGTGCGTCAGGTAAAAGATTCGGATGCGAGTGTACTGGTTACACTTTCGATGTGGGCCGGGCTCGCAAAGCAGATTCAAGAAGGAAGCCACCTGCCTCACATCATATTGACCGACCCCGCAGATTATCTATCATTACCGAAGTTTTTGATCTCAAACTGGCGTAATCGCGATTTCGCCCTGCCCAATTCTTTACGATGGAAAGATTTCCTATTAGGGCAGAAAGACAAATCACCCACGGTGGATGTCGTGCCTGAAGATCTGGCTGTCATTCAATATACTGGGGGAACGACGGCGCAATCAAAAGGCGTGATGCTTTCGCATCGCAATTTAGTGGCGAATGCTTTACAGACGCGTCACTGGTTGCCTAACGCGAATGAAGGCAAGGAAAGATTCTTATGTGTAGTGCCAATCTTCCATAGTTATGGATTGACGACCGCGCTCAATACTCCTGTCTCTCTTGGCGCGGCGATGATTCTGAAACCGCAATTCCAGATATTGGATGTGCTCAAGACCATTCAAAAATATGAGCCGACCATTTTCCCCGGCGTCCCAAGTATGTACGTTGCGATCAATAATTTCCGCGGGGTCCGTAAATATGGAATCCAATCCATCAAGGCTTGTATTAGTGGTTCTGCACCCTTGCCCGTCGAAGTGCAAGAGGCTTTTGAGAAATTAACGAAGGGCAGGCTTGTGGAAGGATATGGGCTCACGGAAGCATCACCCGTCACGCATGCGAATCCACTCGGGGACAAACGGAAGGTCGGGACAATTGGGATTCCGCTTCCATCTACAGAAGCGAAAATTGTCGATCTGGCACAGCGCAGCAAGGGAGTGAAACAGGGCCAGATTGGTGAACTGGCGGTTCGAGGTCCACAGGTGATGATGGGATATTGGAAGGACCCGAAGGCCACAAGGGAAGTGATCACCGAGGAAGGCTGGCTGCTCACAGGTGATGTTGCCCAAATGGATGAGGATGGGTACTATCGCATCGTCGCACGCAAAGCAGACATGTGGTATCCTACCCAACTCAAAAAGAAGCCTGCCTTCCCACGCGACGTGGAGGAGGTGATCTATGAAATCCCTCAGGTGAAGGAAGTGGCGGTTGTCGGCGTAGCAGGAAATCCATTTGCGTTCGTGATCGCGGGAAAGGAAGCACCAACTCCCGCTGCAGTGATTTCCTATTGCAAGCGCCGGTTGCCTGCGCATCTTGTTCCGCGTTTTGTAATTTTTATGGAAGATTTCCCGAGAACCTTTATCGGCAAAGTATTACGACGTGAGTTAGCTAATAGATATGAAAAACATGCTGCCGGATGATCTTAGCAAGAATGATGAGCTGATAATCCCTACGACGGCAAATGATGTTAAACACGGCACGGATAACGCGGGCGCGCCTGTTGTTCTAATTCATGGAATTGCAGCCTCGCTGCATGATTGGGATGACCTGATTCCTGAGCTTACTAATAACGGACATGCATCCTATGCGCTGGACTTGCTCGGTCATGGGGACAGCCCAAAACTGGATTCCCATGCTTATCAAATTGAATGGCTGTACGAACATTTCTCAAACTGGATTCGATCCCTTCACCTGACTGAGCCAGCCATCGTCATCGGACATTCGTTGGGTGGGCATCTCGCGCTGGAATACGCACGACGCGACTCCGCCTGGACCCGTGGCCTGGTCCTCGTCAATCCATTTTATTCACGCTCACAGTTGAACACCCTTCTTCGGCGGCCCTATAGTCGACGAAACTTAAGAGGCCTGATAGCGGGGAAAACTCCTGAATGGCTATATCGTGCATTTGTTGATATCGCCAGCGTTGCCATGAGGCCGGATAACAACACATTACACTCTTTGCCTGCGAGAGTCCGCGCGCAAACTGCATTGGATTACACACGCACTGCGCCCGGTATTTACAACATTCCTAACACAGTCGAGGACTTAACAGATCATTTGTCTTCGATCTCCATTCCCACATTGGTCGTTTGGGGAGAACGCGACCAGACGCTCGCGCCATCATCATTTCCGAAATTGGTCGATGCAATGCCGCGTGCAAGAGGAAAATCTTTTCGAGCAGGGCACGTGCCTCATCAATCTCATGCGGAGGAGTTTAATCAGGTGGTTATGGAGTTTATAAGGGGCATATAAGTCACGCTTACAGCGTGACCTACAAAAATCAATTATGGTCTTGGTTCCATAAAATAGAATCTTCCCAGAAGAGAGACCTCAGCAGACCAGCCAACTTGACCATCTGGCAACCTGATTTGCCACCATACGTAAGCGCCTATAAAATGTGGCAAACAGACCGGTCCATCGACGACCTCGACTTGTGTGCCAGGTGGATTGGTGCGGACCCAATTGTTCTGGATGCCCGGTGAGGAACGGAAGTTCAAGCGGCGAAGGATCGTTGCATCGGTTCCCACCTGTAAGCGTGAGCGCGACGTTGCTGCATCGCATGCATCTGCATTGGGTGGAGGTTCCACGGTCGGTGTTGGCGTGGATGCAGGAATTGACGTCTGAGTCGGCGAGGGGATCCTCGTCCTCGTTGGAGGCAACATTAGCGTAGGAGTAACGGTTGGGGAAGGTATCGAAACAGGAGTGGTCGTTATCGTGCCGGATGATGTCCCTGTTGCGGTGAGGGATGGAAGAGGGGGAGGTGTCGCGGTGAGCGTACTTGATGTTTCGGTGGGTGATGGCAGTGGAAGTTCTGTGGGCGGAGCGGGCGTGGGACTTTCATTTGCAGTAGGAGTTTCGGTCGGAAAGAAAGGTGTGCTCGTTGGAGTTTCGGGTTGTGGAGCATTGGCTGGAATCCATAATAGCAGACAAATAAATAATAACAAAAGGAGTATGGCAACGACCAGTTTGAACAGGTCATAGCGCGGCGCGCGGGTAGAGGTATCCATGATATCCCCTTAATTCTTTTGTGCTTTTTGTTCTGCGAATTCTTTTGCTTGGGTGAGAATACGTTCTTGTTTCGGGAAGAATCGTTTTGCCAGTGGACCCATGATTTCCTGCAGTTCATCCGAGGTTAGCCGGGACAGTTCCTCAAACGTGTATATGCCAGCTTCATTCAATCGCTTCGAAATCACAGGGCCAACTCCCTTGATAGCCTGCAAATTATCCTTGTTGGCCCGTTCACCAGTGGGTCTCGTTTTTGCAAGTTGCGACTTCCTACTCACCTTTGTTTCGATCGTGGCTAGTCGTTCTTTTAGATCCGTATTGTCTTTCGTCAACCTGGCGTTTTCTTCTGTAATGGGACGCATGCGACCGCGCCAATAGAACCAGTCAATGACCCATTCCACCAGCCAGCCGATCAGCAGACCAAGGACGATTGATGCAATGACACCCATAGCGAAGCCCTTTCCGTTGTGCGAGTAACGTGAGAGGTTCTATTTTATCAGAAGGGCATAGTTCATATAGATTTGCTCAAGCCGCGGCGAGCAAGGGTGATAAAGATATTTCAATAGTACAGTATCAATTGTCGTTGAGGAAAGAAGCGAAGATGGTCGCCGTCTACTTAATAATGCTCTGTCTTTTGTTGTGCAAACTTTTCTGCTTCTGCAATCACCTGGCTTTCCATGATTCCGGCTCGTCTCAATACATTCCCAAGAATACTTCGTAACTCTTCTGGCGTGAGTCGCGCGAGATCATCGAACGTATGAACACCGGCCTGGTTCAATCGTTTTACACTCGCGGGTCCAATGCCTTTAAGTACATCCAGAATTTCATGTTTTGTTTTCGGCCGAACAGGCTTGACCTCTGCCATGAGCTGTTCTTTTGTATCGAGCAATTTACTATAATCCATGGCTAGTGGATCTTCCGTTGCAATCATCTGGATTTCGATGTCTTTATAAACTTGATCGATGATCCACTTATACAGCAAGCCAAGAATGAAACCAAGAACAAATACTTTGACTGCTTTCATTGCTGACTCCTTTCAATATGATATCTATATCTATAAACGTATTCATCTGGTATTACAATACACAACACAAATTTTTCAACAAAAATTTTAAGGTTTATCCCCCGCGTGTCCTCTTGAATTGAGGGTGGGTATATGCTAAAATGTCCCTCAGGATAGCCAGATGTACGGGGATGCAGCGCAGCTACGCCCACAGATGGCGGTAACAAATGTTCTAATATTGGAGTGATCTATCTATGCGGTGTCCATACTGTCAGCATCACGACTCTAAAGTTCTCGATACTTCTCACGACAGTCATGGCGGAATCCGCCGACGCCGCGAATGTTTTAAATGTGGGCAGCGTTTCAGCACATATGAACGACCGATCCTGGCAACGCCGCTCATTTTCAAGCAGGATGGAACACGGGAAGAGTTCGATCGTGAGAAGCTTGCGCGTGGAATACGGATTTCCTGCGCAAAGCGGCCCGTCTCTGCAGCCGATATCGAGCGTTTGATCGGTCAGGTTGAATCACAATTGCAAAAGTTAGGCAAATCAGAAGTGTCTTCGAGAGTCGTCGGTGATTTGGTGATGAATGGTTTGAAGGAAATGGATCAGATTGCGTACATCCGCTACGGCATCGTTTATTTAGGTCTGGACGATCTTCAGTCTTTACGAAACGAAATTGACCGACTGCTTGAAAGCTAATTGATCGAATGACAGTGACCCTTCCGCAGTGGGCGGAATGTCGACACTGTCATTTTTTGTTGCATAAGTTATTTCGCGCTGAGTGGAGCGGTGCCCGGTTTCGATACGCCCCAAAAAACACGGGCTACTCAACCAACGGCATCACGGAGACGAAGCGCACATAATTCAGTTCTGAGGAGAGTGCAGTATGGCAACCAAAGCAATTCCCCAAACGACAAAAGCAACCAACGGATTACTTCCCACACCTCCGAGGCCGGATGGACTGCCAAAGGCAAATCTCACGGACAACGCGCGTCAGGTGCTAATGAAGCGCTACGTCCGCCGCGGAGATGATGGCAAGCCTGCTGAAACTGTCGAAGAGATGTTTTGGCGCGTGGCCTATCACGTCGCGAAAGTCGAAGAGCAGTGGGAAGCTGATATTCAGCAACGAACGATCGAGTACTACCATTTATTATCCAGCAAGAAATTTTTTCCGAACTCTCCGACCTTTACCGGAGCTGGCACTCCCCTTGGTCAGCTTGCCGCGTGTTTCGTCCTGCCAATCACTGACGATATGGGACGCGACTCCGCAGGCATCTTTCAGACTTTGCGCGACGCGGCATTGATCCAACAAACGGGCGGCGGGAACGGATTCTCTTTCTCGCGTTTGCGCCCACATGGCGCGTTCGTACAGACCTCTGCCGGGCAAGCGACTGGACCTGTGGGTTTCCTCCGCGTGTATGACCATGCCTTTGGTGAGATCGCGCAAGGCGGAACCAGGCGTGGCGCCAATATGGCCGTATTACGCGTGGATCATCCTGATGTGGAGGATTTTATCGTTTGCAAGATCAATGAGAACCAGATCACTAACTTCAATATCTCTGTTGGCATCACGGACGCGTTCATGCGCGCGGTGAAGAATAATCAAGAATGGGAATTGCGATTCCCTGATTTGCATGAGATGAAGCAAAAGGGTTTCAGTGGAACGTTAGAGCAAGCCGAAGCGGCGGGGATTAAGATCAATAGCTACAAAAAAGTGAAAGCACGCGATTTATTTAATCAGATTGTCAAACAGGCGCATCATAACGGTGAGCCTGGCGTTTTGTTCCTGGATGCATCAAACAGAAGTAACCCTGTTCCTCACTTATATCCATTGGAAGCGACAAATCCGTGCGGAGAGCAATGGTTAGGTCCATACGAAAACTGCTGTTTGGGTTCTGTCAACCTCAACGAACACTGTGGGCCTGACGGCACAGTCGATTGGGAATTATTGCGTCAAAGTGTTGTGTTAGCCACGCGTTTCCTCGATGACGTTGTCGAAGCAAACGCGTATGTACCTGCTGTGCCGCAACTCACCGAAGCCGCGCACAAAGCGCGACGCATTGGGTTGGGCATTATGGGTCTCGCGGACTTGATGTATCACCTCGGTGTTCGTTATGGTTCGAAGGATGGGCAGGAATTCGGCGCGCAGGTGATGGAGTTCGTCCGTTATCACGCGATGAAGACCAGCATCGAACTTGCCAAAGAGCGCGGCGCCTTCCCTGCGATTCAAGGCTCGATCTATGATAAAGAGAACATGACCTGGACTCCACCGCAATCATTGATTCAATATCAGCATGATTGGGGCATGCCT
>DAINRK010000210.1:0-7549 GCA_036741855.1 Anaerolineales bacterium | reverse complement strand
CATCGTGTTCCGTATCTCGGCGTGGACTTCAGCCTGCCCCTGCTCCGAGACGCTGAGTCACAGCCTGAAGGTTTCTCTGCCAGCTTCCGCGAAATGGATTTAACGACTCTGAATGCCGCCCACCAACTACAAGAGGATTCTTTCGTCTTTCCTCTTTCTTCGTTCGATGTTGTCTTTGCTTTTGCAGTCTTACATCATATACCTTCAACTGAACTACGATTGAATATCCTCAAAGAAGTCCACAAACTCCTAAGACCCAATGGAAAATTCATTCACTCCAACTGGCAATTTCTCAACAGTGAAAAGCTCAAAGCGAGGATTCAGCCGTGGGAGGCAGGCGCGATTTCAGAGTCCGATGTGGATTCGGGGGATTATCTGCTTGATTGGCGGGATGGAGGACTAGGTCTGCGTTATATCCATCATTTTAGTGAAGTGGAATTGAATGAACTTGCAGAAGCGAGCGGCTTCCATGTAGCTGAAACATATCATGCAGATGGCGAGGGAGGCAGACTGGGTTTGTATCAGGTTTGGATGCCCGTTTCGGACAAAAATATGTAAGAATCTAGAAGCTAATAGCTTCTAAACAAATGTTCTACTTTACAGCTTTTAACTGACTGGAGTATGAAATGGCAATTGATATCTACGAACGTATCCAAGCTGGTTTGGATGAAAAGCTCCAAAACGTAACTGAATTCCTCGAGACAGCAACGGAGACAGAAAAAGACATCTGCCTGGGCGATGAACACTGCGTGGATACTCACTTGCAAGTCATCGAAACAAGCCTGAGTAAAATTGAGGACAATACCCTGGGCATCTGCGAGATCTGTCATGAGCAAGTGGATAGTGAACTTCTACAAATGGATTACACCACCACTGTTTGCTTGGGTCACTACACTGAAGCAGAGTTGCGTCAACTGGAAAGCGAGTTGGAACTTTCGCAGATCGTCCAGCGCGCTTTGCTGCCACAAAAGATGCCCATTATAGAGGGATTGGAGCTGGCTGCTTTCAGTCGTCCCTCTGAGATCATTGGTGGCGACTATTTTGACTTCTTCAAGTTCCGTGATGGGGCCGATGGTCTGGTGATCGCGGATGTGAGTGGACATGGTGTTTCAGCCGGGATTCTGATGAGCAGTCTGCAAACGGCTTTGCGCACCATGGCGCCGGATACGGACTCACCTGCTGAAATTCTGGAACGGATCAATCGCTTCTACATCCATAACATTAACTTCACGACGTTTATCACAGTATTCCTGGCTCGTTACGACCCAGACAGACTCACTCTTACCTATGTCAATGCAGGGCATAACCCACCGGCCGTCTATCGGAAGGGAAGTGCCGATATAGATTGGTTGACACGAACCGCACCAGCCATCGGCCTGGCAGAGGATTTTCATCCGAGAACCGAGATGGTTACATTTTCGAAGGGTGATTCGCTATTGCTTTACACCGATGGCGTGACCGAGGTTTTTAATATCGGCGTGGAACAATTTGGACAGCAACGCCTGGCTGAGCTCCTTTTACAAAATACTGATTTAGCGGCGCCCGATATTCTTCAGGCTGTTCTGCAGGGTATAAACGTATTTGGAAATAACAGGTCGCTGGTTGATGATGTAACGATGATTGCTATGAAAATTTCGGACTAGATTTTGTAGCGTACACGAATTGAAGGCCGACCACAGTTTTTGCTTATTTACTCAGTGCAACGCGATTCCGGCCTTTGTGCTTTGCAATGTACATCGCCTGATCAGCACGTGCAATGAGGGTTTCCAGTTGAGCGGTATTTTCATCCTTTGCAGCGACACCAACGCTGACTGTGACGTTAATTACCCCATTGGGGATTTTAATTAGTGCTTCTGCAACGGACTCACACATGCGTTCAGCGATTTGTAGTGCAGTGATTAGATTTGTTTCCGGCAGGATGATAATGAGTTCTTCGCCGCCGTATCTGCCTATCAGATCCATGTCACGGATAGAGTTTTTGCAGCGATTTGCAAATTCCTGCAGGACCTGATCGCCTATCTGATGTCCATAGTTATCATTAATTTGCTTAAAGTGGTCAAGGTCCAGCATCATGCAGCAGATAGGTCGATTCAAGCGATGCGCTCTGGAAAACTCAACCCTGCTCAACTCAAATAGACTACGGCGATTATGCAATCCAGTAAGGGGATCCGTTATGGCAAGGCTTTGTACCTCCTGAAATAACCGTGCGCGCTCCAGGGAAATCCCGATCTGCTTTGCAAAGATGGACATTACCGGCAGATCTGCCTCTGTGATACGCTTTCCCCATACCCATAAAATCCCTAAAAGGTTTTCTTCAAATAATAGAGGGAGACGCATTAATTCGGTATCAGTGGTAAATCCAACGCTCTGCAAAATTTTTGAAAGACCCTTGTTCCGTTTTCGAGTAAATAAAATCTGAATTTCATCGTCTGGTTCAGATATCACTGCAGGTTGAGAAAGATTCTCAATGTTCAATACCGAAATCATATGATCAAAGGAAAAGCCAAATCCTACAAGAAAAAGGCGGTAGTAGTTTTTCAGATTATCAAGCAGCTGTGAACTTACGGATGTGTAATTGACTGTGAATCGTTCTCTCTCCTTGTCATACTTTGCCATCAAACAAGTGAGATCGATTTCTTTCAGCTGCATCCCCAGGGCCTGAATAATTTCATCTGGACTGAGCTCTTTTTCAATAGTAGTCGTAATGTTTGCGAGAGAATAGATTAACCTGTTGGAATGCTCAAGTTGACCCAGCCAACGTCGTTTTGCCTGGGCCGTACGCAATTGTTCAATTGTTATTGCCAGGTGACCCGCCAGTGTAACTAGTAATCGTTCATCATCGTCGGTAAACGCGTCTCTTTTCGCGCTTTCGGCGTTGATGACTCCCAATACATGTTCCTTGAGCTTGATAGGTACGCAGAGTTCGGAGGCGGTCCCTGTGTCAAAACCGAGATAATTTTTGGCACGGTTCACATTCCCAATACGTTGTGGTTGACCCCTTTTTGCGACCTGACCTGTAATTCCCTGGCCAAGCGGTATATCCTCAAGCCCTTCTCTTTCGAGGGAGGAAAAGTGATAGGAAGGATGAGGATGAAGAATTCCGTTTTGTTCATCCAGCAACAAAATACCGAAGTTATTAGGAAACAGGTTTTTTCCAATAATTTTTGTTACACGCTCTATCAATTGATCTTCGTTATCTACCTGGATTGAGGTAAGCGCAACATCATGCAGGGCAGTTAATTGCTTTACCTGTTTGCGTTCTTCCTCAAGTAACTGGGCCTTGGCAAGTACCAACGCGATTTGTTCAGCAGCAATTTCGGCACGAGAAATTTCATCTTCATTAAACGAGCGAATTTTGTTGTACCCCAAAAGCAATGCACCCAATTTGCGCCCCTGCACGATGAGTGGAAGCCCAAGCATTGAACTGCTGTGAAAAAGAGAAGCAATTTTTGGGTTCACATAAGCGGAGTTTTGAATATCAGAAATTGCAATGGAATGCCCGGATTCCATGAGGGAAGCCGTTAGAGTTCGTTCGCCCGGTTCAAAACGCATATAGGGATAAATATCACTCAAGGAGCCAAATGCTGTGACCGGTATCGTTCTAGCATTGGTCTCATCCCAACGGGCAAAAAAACAATCCTGTGCTTGGAATAGTTTGGCAAATTGTCTGACTAAAATATTGAAGGTTGATTCCAAATTATCAGCTTCAAGTGCTGTACCTGTAATTTTGTTCAGTAATTCAAGAAATTTTGTGCGTTCTTGATAGCCTTTTTCGAGCTTCTCCAGTTTGAAGAGTGCCTCTCTTCGTTCACGGGTGACTGTTGATAATCTACCGAACGCGACTGCGATTAAGATTAACGTGAAGATACGGAGATCATTGCTTAGATTAAAAATTGAAGACTCATTAAATTGGCCCGTAATGGTTAGTGTTATCATATTTGCCAAAATGCATAGAGTTGCCAGTAATAATCCCCCTCTAATGCCAAAGTACCAGCTCCCGGCTATGACAGGGACAACAGCCAGGGACGCTGTTCCAACTTGCGCACGATTATGATAGATGGCCAATGCCAGCACATATAAGGCATATGTAATGGCCACAATAATATAAGAAGGAATCTTATGGAATAGGGCGGCAAGTTTGTTCATTGTATGGATATGCAATAAAACCAAATCCTTGCTCCACTATTACTATTGTATCCCCCCAAGGAAAATATACAATTGCAAATTTGAGACATTCTTTCAAGAGCATTGTGTAAATCCCCATTATGTCGATAAACAGTAATTGGACGAATAAATAAGGTTATACAATCACGTTATTCGGGTTCATAATATATTGCCACCAATTATTATGGATTCCATTCTTACGCCCCGCAGTTTTCGGAAAGTGATTCAGCCACCATTTGTGATGTTCACGGATATCGCCATTACCCCAATCTGCAGAAGTTACCGGACGTGTCACGCCTTTGAAGTTCGGGAAGTTGTATAACCAATCGTCGCACTCACTCAAGACCGTGGATGAATTATTCCAGTCGTAGTCACGATCACTGTTCGGCGCGAAATGGACGTTGCCGAGCGCAGCCTTCCCTGGATGTGTCTTTTCATACCGAGTGAAGCGCTTCCACAAACTAGCATCATTAGGCAGCTTCTCAAACGTTTTTTCGAGGATCGATTCAGCACGATGACCCAGGTTCTCAAGCATTTCGCCAACACCCCGTTCATAGGAAAAGCCCATAATAACAAATCGTCTCAAAGACGCTTCCGTGTTTCGAAGCGGAGGGGCATTACACCAGAAAGCACCAGGTCCTCCCATGATGGATTCGTAAAAACCTGCATGTGGGAAGTTGAAAACCCACACTTCGTCGATTTCATTGTTTGCCACGCTTTCCAGGATATTAAAGCGCTCGATAATGGCATAATAATTGGCTTCCTGCGGCATATAAGGTCGAATTCCCCCGCGAACAACTTTGAGAAAGGTCTCTGCGTCATATTTATGGCCATCCACTTTTGCAGGGAAGTCATCTACATCGATGCGTTGGACAATCTGATAACGTGCCAGACCTCCACTTACTTGCAGGATGTCAGACATATATCCCTTTGCTAAATCTTCAACACTATTCCAATGCATGTATTGTGAAAGTTTTTTGCCGGTTGCTTGTTCCACGACTGGGTCATAGACAATTACAAGTGTCTTAAGAACCGTTACCTGGGGGGGCTCTTCTGAAGAGTCTGGGATAATTACCGGCTGACCAGGCAACGGAGGAGGCGATACTTTTCGTTTGGAGAAGAGGGAGTTGAAAAATTTCATTGCACTTTTCGAACAATAAAAATAAATTGTTCGCTCGTATGCGCCACGTCTAGAAGGCAGTTGAACTGCATCGTAAACTAGATTTCAAGGAAGGTTTGTCGCGAAGTAAACTTGATTTCCAATTGCAAGGTATAACACATAGTTGGGACTGACCGCCATTGCACCAACCGATCCCCGTTGGAAGGGATTCGCTTTTCCCGCGTAACCACTAACTTGATTCTGCAATTCCAGCGAGCGCGGTGTGAAGCGATAGACACTCTGGTGCTCAGAATCCAGCAGAAGGACAACCGGGTTAGGCGGATTAGTCAGCGCAATCTGTGTAAAGTGCGCCTGTGCAAACAGATCCAGACCTAAATGGGCAGGGAAGTTATCATTGTAGTTGGCCGGGTCTATGCAGCGTGTCGGAGTTTCGGAAATTCGGCTGAACGTACAGGTGGAAAAATGACCATCGGCATGAAGCAGATATAGATCGTCGCCGCTCACTGCGAGGTCAATGGCGTTATCAATGTTCGGAATCTGATTGCTGAAATAGAAATAGGGTGCGTCAATAAACGTACTGTCCTTTCCAACGAAGACCCACACCGCCCGCGAGGTTGCGTCGAGAACATACAGGTTGCCGTTATCCAGAACAAAGGCAGTGATCCGTCCCCAATTGGTGTTGGGGAGATCGGGAAGAGGAATGGCCTGAGGAACCTGACCCGGCGAGCAATATAACAAATTCCCGTTTGAGTCGATGCCCAGCACAGTTGCCCCAACCGCGTTAACCTTCGGCAAAGCAAGCAAATCTACCATGGTGCCCACCTGATAACCTGCATATGTACCTGGCTGGCAGCTGAAGGTACTATCCTGCTGAAGACTTCTACCTGTAAATGAGGCATGAAGGATATTTCCGCGTTCAGCATCGAGCATATACAAGTCGCTTTCGCTCGCAGCCATGCGGCTGATCTGTGTTGAGCCGCCAATTCCGCTGGTGAAAGCTGGATTGAATTCGAGTCGGACGACTCCCATTAAGTTGTCATATTTAGCTTGTGCTTCCGAGCGCAATAATCCTGATTCAGGTGTTTCACGATACTCATCGGCATGATCGAGCAAATCCAACACCCTCTTCCATTCATCGCGTTGACGCACAGGTTCGCTCGCGCCTTCCGCTTGTGCGCGGGCAGTGAGCGCCTGACCATATAACTCGTCGTATCGAATGCTTTGCCCAAAACGCAGATACACCACACTTCCCACCGTCACAACCAATATTGGGATCACAATTGCAATAAAGACCATTACATACGTTGGGACGACAAGCGGTTTTTTAGAACTTGCATTGGGAAGAAGACGCGGGATAAATTTCTCCAAGATAGTCCTAACACGCTCGTTCAAGCGACGCCCGGATTGAATCCCACCTACCATTGCTTTTGCCATCTGACGCGCGGCTTCGGCATGTGCACTGGGCCTCTCTGGCTTCATCAAAGCGGGATCAGCCTCTTGGATTGTAGGAATTGCTTCTCCCAATTCAACGTCTGATTCGAGAGGTTTCGTTCTGGGAATGGATGAAGGAAAATCACGTGGTACAGATGTGGTAGTGTGTACCTCTTCCTCCGGCACTGGGATCATTGTTTCTGGCTGTGGGGGAATCGCGTATGCGGAAGGCTGTACGATATGCGCAGCGAAATCTGCCAATCTATCAAGTTGTTCCTCGCTAATTGATGATTCTGAAGTCGGAGATTCTCCCGGATATTCGCGTCTTCGCGGTTCAAAATCACTTTGAAAGGCAACAAGCGGTTCATTAACGGGAGCAGGCTCGAGCTTTTCCGAAGAGCGGTGCAGGCCGTTCAAGTCGGGGCGCAAAACAGTGATCGTTCCATTTCCGCTTTGCGCCTGGATCAATGCCGCGTGTAAGTCACCTTTTGTGAACGTCAGTTTGCGATAGGCTGCATCCAGCGAAGCTGGCGGACGTTCATTGAGTAAATCCGCTTCCCAATCCCGCGGAAATTTTCCACACAACACAAGCAAATCGTGCGGATGCAATTCGATCTGGGAAAGATACGTTTGGATGCTCTGACTCGACCCGAGCCCCTTGCCCGAAAGCGCGGGCTCATGGATATGACGAGATTGTCCCTCCGTGACCCAGACCGCGTGCGTTGGTCCACATAGTAATAACGTACACTGATTTTCACGCACAGATGCAATCACAAGGAAAGCCAGCGCATATTGCCCTCGACCTGTCGTAGACAGATTACGTTCGAGCAGTGT
>DAINRK010000209.1:438-7557 GCA_036741855.1 Anaerolineales bacterium | reverse complement strand
TCTTTGGACTGAATCCGATTGCCACTGCCACGCTAGCCGGAATCATCGTATCCGCGCTTGGCGCTTTGTTGGGGATGTTGGCATTGTTCGATTTAACGCGCGATAGCCTGGGCGAGGAGGGAGCATTGCGAGCAGTCTTTTACCTGATCATTTTCCCGACAGGCTTTTTTCTGATCCAGATCTATACGGAAGGTTTGTTTGTAGGACTTTCCTTTGCGTGTCTGGCAATGATCAAACGCAAGCAGTGGCTTGTGGCGGCGCTTCTGGCTGTTGCTGCAACGATGACACGCGCTGTAGGCGTGACTCTTCTTGTCCCCATGGCGATTGCCTGGCTTCGAACGGGCGAATGGGTGGATCTTGATCTGGAATGGCGGCAGATAATTCATCAGGGAATTCCGCTCCGGCCTTTGGCGCGCGGTCTGCTGGCATTTTCGCCCTTGATTGCATTTGTGATCTGGAAATTTTCGTATCTGGGCCTGGCCTTCGATTACATCGAGTCGAACCACTTTGGACGCGGCTTTTTGTCACTGGGATATGCGTTTTATGCCTGGTCTGAGTCTTTCCGTTCCATGATCAGTGGAGGAAACCCGCAACATACGGCCTATTACCTCACCGAGTTTTTAGGCATGGCAATTGGCATTATTGCTTGCATCGCCACCATTAAAACTCATCCTGAAATTGGTTGGTACAGTCTTGCAGTTGCATTCATCTCCTGGGGAAGCGGACCTGCCCAAGGAATTCATCGTTATATTCTTGGAGCGCCTGCCGTATTTTTCGCATTGGCGCGTTGGGGGAACAATCCTGTGTTTGATCGCGCCTGGACCATCTTAAGTATTTTATTGATGGGCTTGCTTGCGATGCTTTTTGCATTCGACATGTGGGTCGCGTAAATAATATTAGTGTACAATAGGTTATCAGTAATTCAACAAAATGAAACACGAAACCATGTCTGAAAATTTACTTGGTCGCATTCCGCTTTTCGCAGACCTTCCGCCCGAGGAACTTGACCGTCTTATGTCCGCCCTGGATGTGGTCAATTTGAAGTCGGGAGATATTCTTTTCCGTGAAGGTGATCTCGGCGAGTATCTGTATGTTATGGTCAAGGGGGAACTTGAAATTAACATGGCATCTGATACGGACGACGAATTGATTCTCAATATTCTCAAGGAGGGAGAATATCTTGGCGAGATGAGTCTCATCATGCCTGGGGGCCGCCGGACTGCAGGTGCGCGCGCACGCGGCGATGTGGTTCTACTAAGCATGAGCCGAAAACAATTTCAGGATTTATTGCACCGGCATCCGGAGTTGGCGAATGCGATGGTAAGAGTTCTCAGCCAGCGTTTGGATAATACGAATATCTCTACATTCCGCGATCTTACGGAAAAGAACCGTCAACTGCAGGAAGCTTTCGATGAGCTAAAAGCAGCCCAGGCACAGCTGATCGAAAAAGAGCGTATGGAACGGGAATTGAAAGTTGCTGCCGATATTCAAATGTCCATTCTCCCGGACATTCTACCTCTAAACACCAGTTATGATTTTGGCGGACGTATTTTACCCGCGCGCCAGGTCGGTGGCGACTTTTATGATGTCTTTGAATTGGATGATGGCAAGATTGGCGTGCTCATCGGTGATGTAGCAGATAAAGGCGTGCCATCTGCAATTTTTATGGCGCGAGCCCACGCGCTGATCATCGCAGAAGCAGACCGTGCCATAACTCCGGGCGAGGTCTTGTTGATGGCAAATACCCATATCACTCGCTTTGAAAAATCACGCCAATTTGTGACAGCTTTATACGGAGTGCTGGATACGACTACAGGTGAATTTTCTTATGCGCGTGCAGGACATGAGCCGCCCCTCCTCCTGGATGCAAAAGGAGAAGTTAATCGTTTGCCACATCAGCCCGGGATGGCACTGGGTTTGTGGGAAGATATCATGCTGGATTTAAATACCATTCATTTACCAAAGGGTACCTTACTAGTCCTGTACACGGATGGTATGACTGATTGTCGCAATCCCAAAGGTGAGGCCTTTGGATTGGACCGGCTCAAACAAACATTGACGGGATTGGAGCATATTTCTGCTCAAGCCAGTTGCGATCAATTACTTGAAACGCTGATGAATTATCAGGATGGCTCCAAACAGGATGATGACGTAACATTAGTTGCCGTCCATGCGAAATGAAAAGAGACCGAGTTTCACTAACTCGGTCTCTTCTTTTTTCAAGGTGCGATGCCTTTTACACTTGTTCCAGTGCCTGTTTTATGTCTTGGACTAAATCGTCCTTATTCTCAATTCCGACAGACAACCGAACCAGGCCTGGGTCAACCTCAAGTTGAGAACCTGCAACGGAAAGATGAGTCATCGCGGCGGGGACTTCGATCAGCGATTCGACTCCGCCCAGTGATTCAGCAAGTGTGAAAATCTTCGTCGATTCCACCACCTTAATTGCTGCCTCGCGCCCGCCTCTGAGGATGAATGAGATCATGCCGCCGCCATTTCTCATCTGATGTTTGGCGATTTTATACTGTGGGTGGCTTGGGTGGAATGGGTAGAATAATTTCTCCACCTTTGGATGCTTTTCAAGAAATTCCAAAATTGCTACCGCATTCTCGAAATGCCTATCCATGCGAAGGTGGAGCGTTTTGAGTCCTCGCAATACAAGGAAACAGTCCATCGGTCCAGGAACGGCGCCCACTGCGTTCTGTAGGAAGGCAAGTTTTTCCGCGAGGTCTTTGTCTTTTACGATAACGGCTCCACCCACCACGTCCGAATGGCCTCCCAGATACTTTGTGATCGAATGGACCACGACATCAGCGCCCAGTTCGAGCGGACGCTGAAGATAGGGTGTAGCGAAGGTATTATCCACGACCAGCAGAGGATTGTTTTCGTGTGAGTGGACGATTTCCGCCACAGCGCGAAGGTCGGTAATGCGCAGATAGGGGTTGGTAGGAGTCTCCAGCCAGACGAGCCGCGTTGACGGAGTCATGGCTTCGGCGACCGACTCAGGATCGGTCGTGTCAGCAAACGTAAAGTCCAGGTTGAAGCGCCGAAGCACTGTGTCGAATAAACGGAACGTGCCTCCATATACATCATTGCCAGCCAACACATGTGCATTTGCACTCAATAGGCGAAGTACAGTATCCGTCGCCGCGAGTCCGGATGCGAAAGCCAGTCCATAATTTCCACCTTCGAGCGCGGCGAGACAGTCCTGCAGAGCCTTGCGCGTGGGATTCATCGTGCGCGAATATTCATAGCCCTGACGCGGCTTTCCTACACCATCCTGCATGTAAGTCGAGGTGAAATATACGGGTGTCATGACTGCGCCATTGTTTGGATCAGGCTCCTGCCCAGCGTGGATTGCAAGTGTCTCGAATTCCATTCAATCTCCGTATGTAAATTTCATTGAGTAAGAGTAGTCAAAATAGCGATTACAATAATCCATTATACGAGGAAACATGACAAAAACGCTCCTGGCAGTCCTGGCACACCCTGACGATGAAACGTTCGGGCTGGGTGGCACACTGGCGCTTTATGCCCAGAAGGGATACCACACGTACTACCTCTGCGCCACGCGCGGTGAAGCTGGAACAGTGGATGAAGAACATATGCGCGGCTTTTCTTCCACGGCTGAAATGCGAACTGATGAATTGATGCGCGCCGCAAAGCACCTTGGTTTGAAAGATGTATTTTTTCTCGGGTATCGCGATTCTGGAATGCCTGGAACGGAGGAGAATAAACACCCGGATGCCCAGATCAACCATTCAATTGATGAGGTAGCCGGGCGCGTTGTGAAGTATATTCGTGAGCTTAAACCAGATGTAGTATTGACACATGATCCGATAGGTGGCTATAAACACCCTGACCATATTCACATTCATAAGGCAACCAAACTCGCTTTTGAAAAGGCGGGTGACGCCTCCTTCCACCCTGACGCCGGACCGCCGTTCAAACCGCGTGCGCTTTACTATCAGGTTTACTCGCGCACCTGGTTGAAATTAATTCTGAGATTGATGCGTCTTTTTGGAAAAGACCCAACAAAGTTCGGCCGTAACAACGATGTCAATTTGCTGGAGCTTGCAGAAGTGGAGTTCCCCATCCATGTACGTTTGGACACCCGCGCTGTCAGTGACATAAAACGGATTGCCAGTGCGCAGCATGCTTCGCAGGGTGGAACAGAGATACGGCGCGGCTGGACGGGACTTATGTCAAGAATATTTGGTGAGCGTGAAGAATTCATGCGCGCGTATCCACCGGTTCCAAATGGAAAACATAAGATCTCTGATGATCTGTTTGTATGAAATCAGTCTGAGATGATTGAACAGGTAAAAACCGTTCAGGGGCCGCATCAAGGCCAGCCCACTCTCATAAGGGGAGAGCGACTGAGTCAAGCTCGAGCCGCGATGCTGATGGTCCATGGACGCGGCGCAACTGCTGAAGATATTTTGTCATTGGCTGGTGAATTGAATCAGCCTGGATTTGCCTATCTCGCGCCGCAGGCGGCCAGTAATACCTGGTATCCAAATCGCTTTCTTGCGCCCCTTGCTGAAAATGAACCCTGGCTATCATCTGCTTTATCTTTTGTTGGAGATATATATAGTCAAATTATCAACGCAGGCCTTCCGCCTGAACGCGTTATGCTTCTGGGCTTCTCACAAGGTGCTTGCCTGACTCTGGAGTTTTCTGCTCGCAATGCTCGGCGCCACGGTGGGATCGTGGGACTCAGCGGCGCATTAATTGGTCCGGATGACGCGCCGCGTGATTACAAAGGATCACTGGAAGCAACGCCTGTCTTCCTGGGTTGCAGCGATGTTGATTTTCATGTTCCAAAAGAACGAGTGGATCAAACTGCCGAAGTGTTGCGAAGGTTGGGTGGCGAGGTGACCAAGCGTTTGTATCCAAATATGGATCATAGTGTTAATCTGGACGAGATTAACTTTGTACGTGGTATGATGCAATCACTCATTGTAAGTTCGTAAAATTCTTCCCACCTGGATGAGTAGAGGCCTGTGGCTTGATGGATCAGTTTCGCTACAACTCTTATGCTCAGGAAATAATTTTTGGTGTCGGTTCGCTCGATCACCTAAGCGAGGTGGTTGAGCGCATGGGCTGTCGACGATTGATGCTGTGTGCAAATCATTCCATGCAGGTGAATGGGCACATCAGTGCAGTTGAGAATATTTTGGGGGAGCGTTTGATTTCAGTATTTGCTCGAGTCCATTCTCACGTCCAGGATGTTCAATTTGATGAAGTTGTTTCTCTTGCCGTTGAAAATAACATAGAAGCCATTATTGGAATGGGAGGGGGAAGTCCAATCGGGATGGCGAAAGCTGTCTCTGCCGCGCTTGGGAAGGATGCCAACACTGCTTTTCCTGTCATCGCGATTCCTACGACATATGCCGGGTCTGAAATGACGCCCGTCTATGGAATCACAAATACAAAAGAGGATCCACCACGCAAGGTCACAGCTAATAATCCGAACGTTGTTCCAAGGCTTGTCATTTACGATCCCAATCTCACTCTCGATCTGCCTCCAAAATTGACGGGCTCTACAGGGATCAATGCACTGGCTCATTGCATCGAGGCGCTCTATTCCATCAAGCGTAATCCCATATCAACCGCCGCAGCCACAAGTGGGGTCAACCACATCTTCAATTCACTATTGCCATGTTATACACATCCGGATGATCTGGAAGCGCGGACTGAGATGTTATTAGGATCACATCTCGCGGGACTGTCACTTGCCAGCGTGACGATGGGATTGCATCATGGTTTATGTCATGTACTGGGTGGGACGGCAAATGTCCCTCACGGAATCGCCAACGGTATCATCCTGCCTCATGCCATACGCTTCAACGCAGAGACCACGGCAACGCAGCTATTGCCTGTGGCCGCGGAGATGGAAATTCCTGTAGTCGGGCTCAAGCCAGTCATTGCGATTGAAGCGATGGTACAAAAGCTATTCCACTATATCGGTCAGATGAATCTGCCACAACATTTACGTGACGCAGGCGCTGGACTGCAAGAATCAGATCTGCCATACCTTGCAGAGCTCGCTTTCCAGAATCGCACTGTACAAAATAATCCCAGACCGATCACCAACGTGTTTCAGGTTGCAGAGTTACTGAGAGATGCGTGGTGAAGAAGGAGGCGTTACAGAAATACACAGCGTTGTTTCGGATCAATTGGTGAATACTGCTCAATAGATCGAAAGGAGAAATAACCATGCCCCCTGTTAACTCTATGGATTACAGTGGCAAAGACACTGTGTTAGATGTTATCCGCCAGGAAAGCGCGGATTTCTTCAAGCTTGTTGATGATCCAAAAAACTGGAACGTGCAGACGCGTTGCACCGAGTGGGAAGTCCGTGATATGGTCGGGCATATGCTCGATGTGACCGAAGGATATCTCTCCCGCTGGGAAAGCGCGCGCAAGAATGAACCCAGAGATACTGTCGCCTTGACGAGCATGAGTCACGACCTGAATGAACATGCACAGGCTTTTCGCAGTCTGCCGCGCGAAGAAGCGATTGCACGCCTCAAAGAAGATTACAACAAGATGATGGATACGTTCGAGAAATTGACCGCGGAGGAGTGGAACAATTTCATCGTCACCCATCCCTTCATGGGACCATTGCCGACCTTTCTCTATCCCGCATTTCATGTCATGGACTATGGAGTCCACACGTGGGATATGCGCTGGGGACTGGGCGAGAAGGATCGCAAGCTCGATGAGCGTACTGCGGGTGTGTTGGTGCCTTATATGTTGTTCGCTCTACTGCCATCCACTGTGGACCAACCATCAGCCCAGGGTGTGGATGTGGAATATGGCATCGAGGTTTCGGGTGAGTGGGGTGGCAAGTGGCGCGCGACTATGAAAGATGGTAAGTTCGAAGCCAAACCGGCTGATAATTTCGAGGGCTGCAAGGCAGTCTTCCACTTTGACCCCTCCGATTTTGTGCTTACTGCATTCCAGCGTTTTGATGGCGGCACTGCCACAGGTGACCCCGAAACAATAGAGAAGGTCCGCGGGTTGTTCTTTAGAATTTAGATCAATAGACCCTAAAGATTTTTCTGGCGAACGGTGATTGAAGCATTGTATTGAATGTTCATTCAAACGCGC
>DAINRK010000209.1:0-428 GCA_036741855.1 Anaerolineales bacterium | reverse complement strand
CGGCACGGCCACAGGTGAACCCGAAACAATAGAGAAAGTTCGCGGATTGTTCTTCAGGATTTAGGCAGACAGACCCTAAAGGTTTTTCTCACAAAACACGGTGTCAGATCCGTGTAGAGAGAATGATTCTAATTTTGTTACGGTTGCAAACCAAACCATTAGGGTCTATGTATTATGAGGAGTAAATATGACTGTGATTCAAACACAAGGAGTTCACCATATTACTTTTGTTGGTTCCAATCGTCAGGCGATCATTGATTTCTACCAGGGTGTGTTGGGTATGCCGCTCGTTTTCGAACAGCCGAATCTGGATGTTCCAGATGAGCTGCACCTCTATTTTGACCCGGGCGATGGTCGGCTGATTACATTTTTTGTCCGCCCTACGCGTGTCAATGACCCGACACCGAACCCTCAAAACATTGGTAATC
>DAINRK010000208.1:0-7578 GCA_036741855.1 Anaerolineales bacterium | reverse complement strand
CCCCCCCCAGCCCCTTCCTGGTATATCTGATCCTTTGACGGTCGCGCTATATTCATCTCCTGAGGCGTTCATATTCACTGCAGTATATGACGGCTCACTTTCAATTCGATGAAAAAAGACAACGCGTTTTATCCCTGATTGGTCAACGATGTTAGCAGTTACAGTAACTGAAGTGGGGACGCACTCTATTGAAAAGCTCTTGCTGGAAGTCGTGATGCGATTGAAAGTAGGGCCAGTAGTATCATGAGGAGTGGGTGCAATCGCATCCGTTGCTCTTCCTTGACAGGCGTTCGTTGCCATAGAAGAAATCAATAACACTATGGCGAGAATGCTTGCCTTGATGAGTCCCAGCCGATAATACCCATAGCTGTGGAATTCTCGCAATCTATAGCTCCAATATTATGCACGTAATTTATGGACTGTGGGATTAGTATATGCTCGGCAACACTATACATCTTTCCATATTGAATTTCAAGGCCTTTGGAAAGTAAACTCGCCTCGAAAATGATTGTTCGAGGCGAGTCGTATTTATGTTTCTCTTTCAGTGAAATTTATGTTAGTAACGGGTGAGATTTGACTGATCCGGCACATGTTCATCCGTATTCAAGGGGATCGGAGGCTGGGCAACGCCCACTTCCGCGGCAATCAATGCTTCGAAGGTATTCGACATTGTCGAGAGGGCAAGTCCGCTCGAAGTCGTATAGGTTGCCTGGTCGCAATTTGGGGTTGCGATGGCACAATCCGGATTGCCGGTTGGCTCATTCGCTACCACAAAGACGCCGTGGGCTAAACCATCGGAGCCGTATGAGGTCGAGATGTAGTCGCCGACCATCCGACCCTGGCTGGTATCCGGTAGCCAGCTCATCGTCATAGGCCCGGCCAGGGTAGTTACTCCAGTCCAATTTGAGCCTCCATCCGGCGACGAGATAAAGCCGACATTAAGTTGGCAGGTGGCCAACGTGCAACTCGCAACCGGATAGTAATAATAAGTTATCGCCACTTTAGCGGTGGCGCCAGAGGTCGTATTGTCAATTGCGATGCCCGGGATAAAGTTATCGGCCCCATCAGTGGTGGTACCAATCGGGACGCGGATGATCGAGGTCCAGCTCATGCCATCCATCGAGGTACTCATCACAAGATCGTTCGATGTGCAACCGCCTCGGAAACTGCAGTCTGCCCAGACCACATAGACTCTGCCAGCGCCGTCAATTTCAGCAGATGGCAAAGGGAGGAAGCGCAGATTGCCTCCGGGATCGTGGAAGCTTACATTCGACACCAGGAAGGAGTTGCCCCAACTGCTGCCGCCGTCCGTCGATAGGAAGGCGAGGATCTGCGATCCATTCAAATACGGAACGATGACATTGCCATTGGGCTGAACGACTGGTTGACCGCCCAAGCCGTGAAAAGAGTTCGTTTTCTTGGGTCCCCAGGTTAACCCGCCATCGCTGGATGTGCTCATTTGGAGCAGGTTGCCCTGGCCATTATCGTCCCACTCGGTATAGCAGTTTCCGTAAAAAGGACTGGCAGGTGTGTTGTCGCATGCGATCCAGTTCTTATCATAGAAGCTACTTCCAGTTATCGCGGAGACAACCACCGGGTTATTCCAAGCGGTAGCGGTGGCATCCGTAGAGCGGCTACTGAGTACCGAATGGCCGACCGGACCAGCTGCTGTATCTATAACCGCCAGTGTCGAGGCCAACCATACGTCGTGCTTGGCGTCAAACGCCACAACAGGATCGCTCACACGGTCAAAGATGCCGGCGGGACTGGCGGATTTTGTGATTCCGGGCAGGCAGCCATTTGCCACAAGCGATGCGTTGTTCAAGGTTGACCAACAGATGTTCGAAGCGCCCCCGCTGAAGAAACGACCAGACTGCATTACGGCGACAATTGTTGAACCATTCGAATACGTATCTGGTTCAACCTCCGTTTTGTGCTGGCTGGTGGTGTTAGTGAAGGGGTCGGAATGGATTTGTGTCAGTGTCAGTATTGGTGTCGTTATTATCGTCCCTCCGCCAAAGTCGTCCAGCAATGCGCGGCGTGCAGCGGAGGAGCCATCGTCATCATCACCTTTCGGTTCGTCATCGCCATTGCTATTGCGTTCACGTGCCTGGATGAAACTCTCTCGATCATCATCCTTATCCCCCTTATCTTCATCATCTGCTTGCCTACCAAGGAACCATAGTCCAATCTGCCCACCTTTATCCGCGTAGAAGCTACCCGCATCAGCGGTGCCAATCGAACTATTGTTGATAAACACTTCCACCGTGCCGTCAGTCAATGCCTGCGCTCGAAGCTGATCACCGTCCACAACCGGCGTTGGTGGAGTCAATGAGCCAACTAAGATCCACTTCTTATTGGTGACATCCCGTGCTTCCACATCGATGTTGCCTGACCGTGCGTTGTAACTCACCAGGATCGCTCCCTGATGCCAATCGTTGAGTGCCTGCACCTTCAGCAGTAAGGCATGCTGCTTGCTTCTGGGATTGATCCGGGTCAACGTTACGCAGGCTTTCTGTTCGACTCCATATTTTTCTGGCTGCCAGTAGATGGGCCCACCTGCGCGGACAGCCACCTCGTTGTTGACGATTCGGTAACCATTTGTGCGACCATCCCAGTTGCTGCCCAAGGGACCATTCGGCCGGTTGAAGTCATCGAGAATTGTGCAGAGGCAACTGACCGTAGTGTCTGTGCTGGCCGTGTTGTTACTTGAGTCAGGATCGGGTTCATTGCTTGATACTTCAGCCATGTTGGTAAGGATTGACTCACAAGCAGCCGCGGAATCGACAGTGACATCAATGGTGATAGTGGCATTCGCCCCAGGTTCCAGATCACCGATATCACAGGTAACAACAGCGCCCAGGATACATGTGCCCGGGCTTGGCGTCGCCGAGACTGGCGTAACCCCAACAGGTAGAGTATCCGTTACATTCACGCCAGTCGCTTTATCTGGACCGTTGTTGGTGATAGTAAGGCTGTAGGTTAAGGTATCTCCGGCCGTCACTGGATCAGGCGAATCGGATTTGGTGATCGATACATCAGCGACAGGGAGTGGAGCAAAATCCAACCCGAAGTTCACGTTGTTGACCGCGATCAATGTTGCAACGCCCGTGTTCTTATCCAGCTTATAGAACCCACCAGGGCCAAAAACGGCATATAGTGCGCCATCGACAGGGTCAATTGCCAAACCACCAGTGTCACCGACAGTGGTGCCTGTATTACCGATGGTGGTATATGACCCTGTGGTTGTGTTAATCAGTCCCAGTGAATTGCTGACGCGGTCAATCGCGAAGAATGTATTGCCTTCCACTGCGATGCCATCTATGTCACGATTCTCACCCGGCGTGGGCCCAATGATAGTAGCGGCCCCAGTGGTCGTGTCGACCCGAAACATCTTTGCATTTGATTCATCACCGTGGTTGACTCCAAATAGCTGTCCCGTTGGATCGAAGCCCAATCCACCCTCGAAGATGAAGCCGATCCCCAACGGCCCAATGGCCGTGGCTGCGCCGGTGGTCGGATCGATTCGGTATAACTGTGCGGTGCCTCCGAGACTAATACCATACAGGTTGCCGATGCTATCGAAGGCCAGTGCACCTATGGCAAACTCAACAGGGCCATGTGAGCCAATCAGGGTGGCTGCCCCGGTCGTCTTGTCGATCAGATAAAGATTAAGGCCATCAGTACCATAAAGCCCACCCAAAACTAGAGAAGGCATAATCTGGCCTGTCACTGTGCCCTTCGCCGTGCGTTGTTGATGTAACTCTGTAGGGCCTCTCTCGCCTGTGAGCGGCGAAATGTATTCCGAACCTGTAGCCCATCTCTGATTGTTGGCAATGTCAGAAGTGTGTGAGGCGACATCAATTGTCCGAGCTGTCTTTGCGGCCGCTGGGTTGTAAGGCGAAAGCAACGACATTATTAAGACTGTTGTGAATACTATCTGCAAACGAAAACGGTTGATGTTCATCTGGTTTCCTCCAATTCATCATGTGCAAATATATTATCCAACCGATTACAAAATTATACAGTCCTTGTTGATTTCGAATTAGCTAGGGATTCCCCTAGTTTCTGCCTCGATTCCTTGTTGCAAAGCCCATAATCCTGCCAACAGGCGCGTTCGTGCGCCTGTTTTTGTATAGATATTGTCAAGGTGAAATTCAACTGTTTTTTCAGAAATCTTCATTTCAGAGGCGATTGCTCTGTTGGTATAACCATCAAGCACCAATTCAAGAATTTCCAATTCGCGAGGTGTGAGATCAGATAAGGTCGACATTGTTAATTCTCCGCTGTAGATTCAAAAGGAGAGAAACGATCTTGCCATGCGGTTAAAAGAAAAACCGCAAGCGGGGATGGGCACGCCTGCGGTTAGTGTGAGAATGTAAAGAGGGCTTTAACTGTCTATGCAGTAACTTTTCTCACAGGCAGGCATTGTGAAATCTTTAATTCCAGAACCCATCAGGAGGCGCGCAAAAATAAGCTGAGTAGAGAACGGGCTCGATTTCATCTGTTTACGTACCTCCTTTCTTAGGCGTATTTGATTAAGAGAGTATTGCATAGGTAAAATTTTACAACTACTGATTAAACAAACCTAGCTAGGGATTCCCCTAGTTTTTCTAAATCTATCCCTTGCTGCAATGCCCACAATCCCGCCAGCATGCGCGTACGTACGCCAATCTTGGTGTAAATGTGACTGAGGTGAAACTCAACTGTCTTCTCACAAACAGAAAGTTCCCCCGCAATCGCTCTGTTTGTTTGACCTTCAAGGACCAGATGTAGAATCTGTATTTCGCGCTGCGTGAGATCGGATAAAGTTGCCATATTCTCCTCCTGAATGGTACTTTACGATATTGCTATGCCGAGAATAGCGAGACAGCCGCGCATGTTTAGCGTTCATTTGGCTAGAAATTTATGATTGTATTTTATGGGAATTTCGGATGAATAACCTCCCTAAATTAAGTACACAATTGTGACGCAATTAAATTAATATACAGCTTTTCACTTAGAATTTCAAGACTGTTTGTCCGTTTCGGAAATTTTTATATGGTTTTGTATATTGCAATGCTTGACTCTCCGCTTGATTAGCTCACCTTCACTTTTACAGTACGAGTCTGGATCGCCTTGTTTTCCCACGGCCGCGAAAGCAAAAATGTAATTGTATGTTCCCCTGATTTGATCGCTCGAAACCGGAAGATTTGAGTTGTCGAGTCCCCGGGCTTTGTATCGCTCGCTGGCTTTTCGTTTTCACTTCCCAAAAGCTGAATGGCCTCAGGAGGTGATTCTACTTTCCACAGATATCCCGCGGTCCCAATTGACTTTAGTGGAATCCTAAATTCGTGATCCACTGCCACATGGATCGTGTCATCCGTCATTTCATTGTCCTCTTCGAGATCAGGAAAACCATTTATGCCACAATCCAGAGTCAGTTCCCCTGATAAAGCAGTCGAGTCGGCCTGGACCCCATGAACTGACTCCTGCCCCACCGCTTACAAGCCCGCCCAGGTCTTCTTCATCGCTCCAGTTTGCGCCACCCCACCAGCGATGCCGCAAGTGCGAATCTTTGCCTGCATAGAATACGTCGATCCGATTTGGTCCCCAGGATACGGCACTTGGATCTCCATATAAAGTACCTCCCAGATCTTCCCATTTACTCCATGAAGTTCCGTTCCACGACCTATGCCAGAGATGCATTTCCTCGCCGCGTACAAACGCGTCCAACCGATTCTCACCCCATGATGAAACGGCCGGGCTTGAAGTCAGCCCACCGCCTAAATTTTCCCAACCATGCCAATTCTCTCCATCCCACCAAAGATGCCACAGCGCATTTTCCATTCCACGCGCAACCACATGTATACCATTCATCCCACTTGATACCGCTGCAGGGTCAGACGACAACATCCCACCCAGATCTTCCCATTCACTCCACCATCCGCCCAGATACCATTTATGCACCAGCCGATGATTTAGCCCAACTGCGAAGACGTCCAGGCGGCCGTCAGATCGGGAGCAGATCGCCGGAGCTCCTTGAATCTGACCACCCAGATATTCCCAACCGAACCAGAAGGGACCTTCCGCCCAACGGCGCCATACTGCAGCATCTAAACCACGCACAACCAAATGAATATTGTCTTGCGCCCAGGATGTAGCGCTAGGTTTTGAAGTACTTACCAGACCGCCCAGGCTTTCCCAGCCCTGCCAATAGTGGTCCGATGGCATCACCACACCCTGCACTGTCCAAAAGGGAAAATCAGTATCAATGCCTGCTTCGCCATAAGCCATTTTGAAAAAGCCTCCATCGCCCCAACCAACTCCCCAGGAGTTCTTACATATCCAGCATTGTTCCGACTCTGAATACCCAATGACCTCCACACAGTGCAAGCCAACCTCCTCTCCGGTGACGTGATGGTAAACGCCACCACTGTAGGAGAAGAAATCGTTGAAAACCCGGAAAACAGAACTACAGGGTCCAACCTCGCTAATATAGTTCTTGCGATCGACAAGCGTAACTAAGACGTCAGAATACGTGATCTTTACGACACGCTCATCCCGATTTGGACCAATGATGCATTTGGGGTTTGGCGGCGGAGGGTCGAATGCGCTGAAATAGGGGAAACAGGCTTCATCAGGTATGCCACGTACTCTTACCTGATCGATGGCTTGAAAGGGCCACCAACCATCGCAATTTTCGCCATGACTTGAACAGAAGTGCAAATCAGCTTCAGATAAATCCAGCAGTTCGCCCTTCTCAATGGATGCCATCGATTCAACCATGGCTGTCGTGCAAAAAGAAACACACGATCCACAGAAGGCCTGATCCTTGACCGGAGTGACGTGATTTCCATTGTGATTGCGCCAATCCACTTCAGGCACGTAGCTGGGTGCAGCAGCTATTGCCGTCCTTGCCGCAGACATGTTCCGATCAAGCTCCTCCTGATCTACGACAACACCCAGCAAAGCGCGTTTCTGCTCATCAGTCAAGTTTGATTGTGGAGTTTGCCGCGCCTGCCATCGCGCACGATTTCGGGCAAGATCTGCGGATAATGTTCGGATGGGCAATTTGGCCATGATATTTCTCCTTCCTGAAGTACAAACAAGTATTGAAATCGGAGTAACATCGTTCTATCAGGGATTATGTTACAGTGATAGTCACCTCGAATGTCTGTATAGGCGGTACATTTTCTTCAAACGAACGGTGATGAATCATTTTCAGTTCCGTTTGACCGGTCCCGACAGCTTCAAAGCGCAGAGTAAAGTTTCCTCCACTGCCAACCGCGTTGTTGGATGGTTTAAACTCTGGCTCACCAATTTGTCGGAGGATGGCGCTGTCAACCGAATCCACCTCCCACTGGAAGCCGGTCGTTGGGTTTCCTGGCAGTGTAACTTCCAGTACGTCACCAACCTTCAGTTCAATTGAGCGACCATTGTCGGCCTCCGTGAGATTCCTGATCGATTGTTCAGAGGAACCTCGCGCACCGCACGCG
Source organism: Anaerolineales bacterium (assembly GCA_036741855.1). Taxonomy (GTDB): domain Bacteria; phylum Chloroflexota; class Anaerolineae; order Anaerolineales; family Villigracilaceae; genus Defluviilinea. Next base: position 100 of record DAINRK010000208.1, on the reverse strand, counting down.
TAAAGCAAGCCAGCAAAAACGATCAAGGTCAAGCGGAGCATTAAATATATTCCCGTTTGGATCCGCATTTTTGTATGAATTGTCGATTATGTATTAAAGG
>DAINRK010000207.1:2249-7607 GCA_036741855.1 Anaerolineales bacterium | reverse complement strand
GCGCGTCATGCTGCAGCCCGTCATGGGAGATTTTGTTCCACTCTCAACGCTTTACGCTGCGGCCGCGTTTAGCGTCTGGTTTGGTGGAGTCGGACCCGCACTGCTTTCGGCAATCATTGGCTATCTTGGGGCTGCCTGGTTCATCATAGAACCCCACTATGCCATAGTTCTGGATGTGAAGAATATTGCAGGCATGGGACTCTTCCTATTTAGCAATACCGTTATTATCGCGCTCGGCCAGGCGATGCGGCGAGCACAACATCATGCGCACCAAAGCGCGCGTGTAGCAGTGGACAGACAACATCAGGTTGAAACCCAACTGCGGGAAAAGCAGCTTGCCGAGGAATCATTGCGTCAAAGCGAAGCGCTCTATCGCGGCATTGCCCGCAGTATTCCGGGTGGCGGGGTTTATGTAGTTGACAAGAACTTCCAGTATATCGTTGCCGAGGGACCTGTGACCGAGGCATTTGGGCTTTCGAGCGAGATACTCGAAGGTCATAGAGTAGATGAGGTCTTTCCAAAAGAACAGGCCGAAAGCATGGACGTGCGCCTGAGAAAAAATTTCGCCGGTGAAACAGTCGATTATGAGACGGAACACAACGGGCGCGTTTACTGGACGCAGCAGGCGCCCATGAAGGACTCTCAGGGCAATGTGAATAACGCAATTATCATGACCATCGATATCACTGAGCGCAAACAGGTGGAAGAAGCGTTGAAGGAGAGCGAGAGGAAGTTCAGTTTGATCTTTCACAAACTTCCGTTTGCGGCTTCGCTCTCAAGTCCGATTGATGGCGGTATTGCGGACGTCAACGAATCTTTTGAACGAATATTCGGGTATACGCGTCAGGATGTGCTAGACAAAACTTCACTCGAATTGGGAATTAATCCTCATCCGGAAAGCCGAGTCACTATTCTTGCTGCACTCCAGGAACATGGCTTCATCCGTGATCTGGAACTTGAGTTGTTTACAAAACCTCGGGGCACGCGACTCTTTTTGTTGAATCTCGATATTGTGAGCATTGGTGGAGAAAAGTATATTCTCCAAACGGCGCAAGACATCACCGAACGAAAACAGGCCGAAGAAGCATTACGACGCAGTGAGGAGCGTTTTGTACGGTTCATGCAGCATCTCCCCGGCCTGGCATGGATCAAAGACGTAGACGGACGGTATGTGTATGCCAATGCGGCTGCGGAGAAGGCGTTCAATACGGCGCGCGAGAAACTTTACGGCAGGACCGATGAGGAGATCTTCCCTGCAGAAGTCGCGGCTCAATTCAGGAAGAACGACGAACTGGCACTCGGGGATGAGAAGGGTATCCAGGTTACTGAGACATTGGAACAAGAGGATGGCATACTCCACTATTCGCTGGTCAACAAGTTCCCTATTCCGGGACCAGATGGCAGCACAGTCTTGATCGGTGGCACAGCGTTCGACATTACTGAGCGCAAACAGGCCGAGGAAGCGTTGCGCGAATCAGAGGAACGTTTTCGCGCCATTCTCAGGCAGGCAACGGCTGGCATCGTCCGCAAGGATGCTGCAGGCCAATTCATATTTGTCAACGATGCCTTTTGCAATATGCTCGGTTATACCGAAGCAGAACTATTGGGCAAAACGATCTGGCAATTCACGCACCAGGATGATCTGGAGGAAAACAAGCGACTATATTACCGTGCAATGATGGAGGGCATCCCATTCAAACTTGAAAAGCGCTTGCTTCGCAAGGATGGTTCGATTCTCTGGGTCGACGTCAGTGTTTCTCCAATTATCGATGCGACCGGTACGCCGCAATCTGCTGTAGCCATTGAGGTAGACGTCACACGACGCAAGGAGGCAGAAGAGGCGCTCCATCAATTGAACCTTCAATTGGAAAGTCGCGTGCAAAAGCGAACGATTGAATTGCAAGCGGCGAATCAATCTTTGCGTGAAGAGATAACTGAACGCCAAAAGGCGGAGGATGCATTGCATGAAAGCCGCAAGCGCTTGCAGATCCTTTCTCAGCGGCTGGTGGATGTCCAGGAGGAGGAGCGGCGCGCCCTTGCGCGTGAACTGCATGACCGCGTAGGTCAGAGCCTTTCGGCGTTGAACATCAACCTTGTGATCCTGGATAATCAGATTTCCAATCGTGTTCCTGAAGAAGTCAGCGCCCGGCTGGATGATTCGATGCAACTGGTAGCAGAAACGATCACTCTGGTTCGTGATGTTATGTCTGATCTACGTCCTTCGGTGCTGGATGATTACGGACTCGAAGCCGCGCTGCAATCGCACGTGGATGCTTTCAAGTCTCGTTATAGAGTCGCAGTGCAATTTGAAAAAGCGGATCAGCCGATTCCACGCCTGGGATCCAGTGTTGAAATGACTTTCCTGCGCATTGCTCAGGAGGCTTTGATCAATGTTGCTCGTCACGCCAGGGCCGAACAGGCTACTTTGTCGCTTCGACAGGAGGAGAAAATGATTCGTTTAATCGTTCAGGATAATGGCGCAGGGATCACATCCTGGCAGGATGCAAACCGCCCCGGTAGCCATGGGTTGACGATCATGCGCGAGCGCGCGGAAGCCTTTGGCGGAGATCTAAAAATTTCGTCTGTACCCGGAAAGGGTACAAAAGTCGAAGCAAGTATTCCAATTGGAATTGGCGGGCAGGACAACATGCAGAAAGAGAGGTATGAATGATCACGGTTGTCCTTGCCGATGATCACACTGTCCTGCGAGAGGGTTTGCGCTACCTGTTGGAGGCAGCAGGCGATATCCAGATCGTGTCCACAGCATCCAATGGACAGGAGGCAGTGGAGCAAGCTACCCTTCACTGTCCCGATGTCGTATTAATGGACATTTCCATGCCCATCATGAACGGCATCGAAGCTACAAAAGAGATCCGTGAAGTGTGTGCAAACACGAAAGTGGCAATCCTTTCGATGCACCATACCAGTGAATATGTGCAGCGTGCCTTGCAAGCCGGCGCGCACGGGTATGTGTTGAAAGACTCCGCCGGTGCGGAAGTGATTGAAGCTGTTCACGCTCTTTATGAGGGGAAGCTTTATTTCAGCCAAAAGATCTCAGGGCCTTAAGCGCGCGGAGCAGCTTTTTGTATTCCAAATTGATTACCCGGATAAATTTGGACCTTGACACCTAGTATCGCTAGGTGTAGTATTGCTAGGTATGATAGGTGAAGCCCTCAAAGGGCATCTCGATTTACTTCTTCTAGCTGTGCTGGCAGAAGGTTCAGCGCACGGATATGCTGTGATTGAATCCTTGCGTCAACGCAGCGGCGGTGTATTTGACCTACCTGAAGGTACAATTTACCCTGCCCTGCACCGATTGGAATCACAGGGTTGGCTGCGTAGCCGCTGGCAGGAAGACTTACCTCGTCGCAGACGAGTATATGAATTGACATCCAAAGGTAAGCAGATATTATCAAAGCGTCGGGAAGAATGGCGGCAATTTTCCAAAGCGATCAATGCAACGGCAGGCATCTGACATGAAAGAAAAGGGTATCAAACAATACTTGCAAACGCTCCAGCGGGAATTGTGGTTTCGCGGCTTATTCAATTCAGATATCTTAACGGAACTCGAAAGCCACCTGCTCGAATCCATGGAACGCGGTATTCGTCAGGGGTTGAGCAGTGAGCAAGCCGAACAGCAGGCATTAGAGCGTTTTGGCTCAGTGCGAGTCGTCGTATCCACTTTTGAAAAAGAAAGGATGAATTCCATGCAAAAAATACTTATCGCGATTGCAATCATAGCGGGTTTATTTTTTGCCTATGTCGACTCGCGTCCCACATGGGACGATACCGGTATTCTGGCAGGCGCCATCCTGCTCACATGTGGCTTGATCGCGGTGATTGGTTATCAACGTCCCTGGCTGCTGGCACTGGCAGTGGGTGCGTGGATTCCGCTGCGTGGGATTCTAGTTACAAATAATTACGGCTCCATCCTTGCGCTTATCATCGCATTTATAGGCGCGTATGCAGGCTGGGCTTTGCGTTTTGGAATTCGAAAAACATTTCTTTTTTCATAAAGATAAGTTTGCATGGAAAAAAGACGGCTTATAAGCCGTCTTTTTCTTTTTGAATTGAGCTGCATCACATCTCCAGTACGTGGGGGAAACCCCTATACAAGGTTTTCTTTTACCTAGTGTAGAATAAAAACAACTGAAATTTTCTTAAATTTCGATACCCCCAATGAATCGATCACTGGAAAGGAGTGTACCCAATGACAACGAAGGCCGATGAAGAGTTCGTAAAAGAAGGCGCTGAAAAGATCACCGAAAAAGACGTTGAAAAGGTCGTAGATAAATCTGAAGAGATCAAACAGAAATTTGTCTCACGAGGTCCATTAAAACGCTTTATAGAAGATGCCAAACTACTGATCGCGCTTATCAAAGACTACAGGGCAAGCCGCTATCGTCAGGTTCCCTATGGGATCATCGCTGCGGCTGTATTCGCGCTTCTCTACGTTTTCAATCCCTTTGACCTGGTTCCAGATGTGCTGCCGGTGGTCGGCGCGATCGACGATGCAACAGTGGTGGGGGCTTGTTTACTGATGATAGAGCAGGACTTAAACAAATTTAGAAATTGGAAGGCGGGTCAGAAAGGAGATACATGATGAAGAAGCGTTCCAGACCGATATCGGCCTTCACTCGTTTTGCCAAATTGGCAGCTCGCGCAACAGGCAAACCCGGGGCCTTTATTACCGCGGCGATTATCATCGTACTATGGGCTTTTACGGGACCAATTTTCGGCTACAGTGATACCTGGCAGTTGGTGATCAACACCAGCACTACTATTGTTACTTTTCTCATGGTGTTTCTAATTCAAAATACTCAAAACCGGGATACCGAGGCTATGCAGATTAAACTGGATGAGTTGATACGAGCTGTGGAAAGCGCGCAAAATACCATGCTGGATCTTGAGGAGCTGGACGATGAAGAACTTGACAGTATCCGGGCAGAGTATGAGGTATTGGCGCAGAAGGCTAGGGAGGAGTTGCGGCGTACAAAATCTAAGATACGTCAGGCGAAAGCTAATCAAACACGCTGACTTCACATAATCCATGAGAAAACAGCCTCCAAATTTTGGAGGCTGTTCTGTTAGTTTGCTTTCTGCAAACTGAATTTATCTTTTCCGAGCCGATAGTTGCCATTATGCTTCAGTACCTGCTCCACCAGATCCTCGGGGATATCCACAAAACTATGTTGCTCCTCAATGCGTATCTTGCCAATTGTATAACCAGGGATATTGGCATGAAAGGCAATCGTGCCGACGATGTCATTTGGGCGGATGCCGCTTACCTTGCCTTTATTCAATTTCAAACGGACCATCCCCTCTTCATGCGACGAATCACCGCGTGACTTCTGTCTG
>DAINRK010000207.1:0-2239 GCA_036741855.1 Anaerolineales bacterium | reverse complement strand
CTCTTCGCGCCGCCCAAATGATCTCCCTTTTTCTTCCCTGCCACTCTTTCTTCTTTCATCTTTCACTTCACCAATCTCAGCAATCGGACGTTGCTTCTCGTCCGCGCGCGCGATCTTGAGTGCAGCCGCCGCGATGTTGAGAGGTTCATGCCCAGCTTGGATAAGTTCATTCACCATCTCGAGCTCGCGCTTGTAACGCCCACGTCCGAGCCAGATCTTTATGTTCTCAACTACCTGTGCCTCCCGATGGCGATGGATATCTTCAACAGAGGGAAGTTCCATCTTTGTGATGGGCTGCTTGGTAAGCGCTTCCACCTCGCGCAGACGGCGTTTCTCGCGAGGTGCAAGCAATGTGATGGCAACGCCTGTCTTCCCGGCTCGTCCCGTCCGCCCAATGCGATGGATATAGACTTCCGCATCATCTGGCAAGTGGTAGTTGAAGACATGTGAGATATCTTCGATATCCAGCCCGCGCGCGGCAACGTCCGTTGCGACTAAAACTTTTAATTGATTGGCGCGGAAACGACCCAGCACGCGTTCACGCGCGTTCTGGTCGAGGTCACCGTGAATGGCTTCAGCCGGGATGCCGCGCACGACCAGTTCATTGGCGAGAGTGGCAGTCTCCGCGCGCGTGCGGGCGAAGATCAGTGCACTCTTAATTGGTTCGATCTCAAATAGACGTGTAAGTGCGTTGGTCTTATCCGCTTCATGGACGAGATAATAGCGCTGTTCAGTAGATGCAAGGGTAAGCGTCGCGCGTTTAATGGTGACAGGCTGAGGGTCCCGCATGAAGCGATTCGCAAGGGAGCGGATACGTGGTGGCAGGGTGGCGGAGAATAAAGCGGTTTGTCGCTCAGGCGGAGTTTCTCCCAAAATCTGTTCCACATCCTCAATGAAGCCCATGTTGAGCATTTCATCTGCTTCGTCGAGCACAACCGTGCGAACGTGCTTGATGTTGAGCGCCTTGCGTTCGATGAGGTCGAGCAGGCGTCCGGGCGTGCCTACGACAATATCCACACCGCGATTGAGGCGCGAGATCTGCGGTCCATAAGGTTGCCCGCCATAGACTGCCAACACGCGCACATCCAGGTGCTTTCCATATTCGGTCATCGAATCCGCGACCTGCAAGGCGAGTTCGCGCGTGGGCGCAAGGATCAAACATTGCACGTGACGCTGCGGTGTGAAGTTGTGCAAAATGGGGAGAGCAAAGGCGGCTGTCTTGCCTGTGCCTGTTTGTGCCTGGCCGATCACATCTGCTCCATTGAGCATGATAGGTATGATCGCGGCTTGAATGGGCGTTGGCTCGGAATAGCCAAGCTCGGTAATTGCCTGCACGATTTCCTCGCGCAGGTGAAGAGAAGTAAATTCGGTTGTCATCTTTTCCTGTTATCCATGTCATTGCGAGCGACTGTAAGGAGCGAAGCAATCTCCAATTAGTTGGGGATTGCTTCGTCGGGCTTCGCCCTCCTCGCAATGACATATGCTATGGATTGTTTTGATGACTCCGTTTAACTTCCTTCTTGCCAATCAAAGTTCATCTTTGCAGATAAACTCGCCCAACAAAAAAGCCCGATTCAACATTCATCGGGCATTCGTTCAGAGTGATCAAAACAATTTCCCAAAACTTATACTCCATTTGGAGCAACGAGAGTATATCATGATTTGATAAGATTTCAGGTTGTGCGTATCTGAATCTTAAGGTGGGTGTTGAAAAAATTACGAAGGTTGGAAATTCTTCGAATTGAAGGGCGGCATGCACGAAATTGCTTGTAAGAGCCATTTTGGAAACACTCATATCAATAAGGAGAAACCTCATGAACGTCAAAGGGATTGTCTGGCTCGGAACACGCACCGCCAAGTTCGATGAGATGTTGAATATGTATCATGATGTAATGGGGATGCCGGTCACTCATCAGGAACCGGGCTTCGTTGTAATGGAATTGCCCAATGGAGATCTTGTTGAAATCTTCAGTGAAGACTCACCTCACAATACAATCTTCACTCATCCCGTAGCCGGTTTTCTGGTGGATGATATCCATGCCGCGCGCGCGGAAATGGAATCACATGGAATAGAATTCATCGGTCCAACTGAAGTGATGGAAGATGGCTACGCCTGGTCTCACTTCCGCGCGCCCGATGGGTTCATTTACGAACTTACTCATAGCCCTAAACATCCTGTATTGAAGGGGTAGAATTTGATATTAAGCATGCATTTGTGGTAAATTCCGAGAATATTCAG
>DAINRK010000206.1:0-7613 GCA_036741855.1 Anaerolineales bacterium | reverse complement strand
GAATCCAGCCGACCCTACAATGGATGTAAATGAAATCCTAACCGCGGGAGTTGGAACATTCGCTGCAGCGATCTTCCAGACCCAAACAGCCATGGTTCCTCCTGCAACGGCAACTCCGACAATCACGCCAACGGCTACTGCAACCGTTGCAACGCCCTCACTGCTTGCATCGCCCACTGCATCCGCAACTCAACTGGTTTTTGTTGCCCCATTGATAACATTTACTCCTGCTGTTACAGGCACTCAATATACTCCAACCGCCAATCCCAATTCTCTGGCATTTGGGTGTAATAATTTGCTGCTAATACGGGACGAAACGGTTCCTGCAGGCACGGTCTTCAATCCTGAAGAAAGATTTACAAAGACTTGGAAGGTTGCAAATACTGGAACCTGCGACTGGGTTTATTTTTACCATCTGGTCTTTATTAGTGGAGACGATGTAGGCGGCAGAGATCCACAAAGGCTGGGGAGAGTCATCGAGCCTGGAAAATGGACGCAATTATCTGTAGATTTGCGGGCCCCAAGGGCCCCGGGAAGATATACCGCCTATTGGCGCTTTGCAGATCAAGGTGGAAATGTATTCGGGTCAACCCTGGGCGTTTCCTTCGAAGTAAGGTCCTATCCGTAGGTAGTATCTGCTTACCGATGATATCTCTCCTTGTTGGCACGCAAAGCCTCTGCGATGTGTTACGCACTCCTTCTAAGCACAACATCAAATGAGGATCTATCGCAGCATGACAGTGAGGAGATTCGCTTCACGCGAACCATTGCAGACCATCTATCAGCGGATCGACTTCTCTATTCAAATCGATGGTATGTTGGTTCGCGGACCGGGTGCAGTTGCTCGTTCAGACATCTCTATCAACCAGATCTCGGATTCGGTGTTCCTGAAGATTGGTTTCCCGAAGAGGCGGCAGACGTTCAGGCCACCCAAATCTTTATACGGTTGGTCAGGCAATTGCTTGCCCAGGGCGAACATGTGGACTGTATCGATGCATGGGAAGGGAATAGCGAGATGCCTTTCTCCAGATTACCTGTAAACCTGGGCCAGATTCGAGATGAAGAATTTAGATTCTTCGAGAATCATCACTTTGATTTTTCGGCAAGTCCCTGATTTGAAACTTAATGATATGTTTCGTGTTTTACAAATCGAATATTAATTTTTGTGAGTGTTAATTAGGTTTGCCCATACCAATTATTGAGCCAGGAGGTATTTTGTGAAGCTTGTCCTGATTTCTCCCAAAGGCCCTTTATATCGACATCGAGGTGGGATTTTCAAACAAAACCTTCGATACGCACCCCTTACCCTTACCACGCTCGCTGCGTATATTCCTCCGGAACTCAATATTGAAGTTGAAATCATCGATGAAGGCATTGAGGACGTTGACCTCAACCTGATCGCAGACCTGGTCGGTATGACTGTAATCACAGGTTCATCTAAACGTGCTTATGAGCTATCAGACCATTTCAGAGAACGGGGGATTCCGGTTGTGCTCGGTGGTCCCCATATTACTCTTATCCCTGACGATGCACAACCTCATGCAGATTCCATTGTCGTAGGTTATGCTGAAGATACATGGCCTCAACTTTTGCGGGACTTCGTCGCAGGTCAGATGCAACCTCGCTACACCCAAGGCCCAAACCTGAGTCTTGCCAACCGGCCTTTCCCTCGCCGCGAGTTGATGAAGGCGCATCGCTTTCTGACGACGCACGTCTTCGAAGCAACGCGTGCCTGCGTCCACAGTTGTGACTTCTGTGTGGTGCCGACCGCCTGGGGACTGAAGCCTTATAAGAAACCGGTCGAAGAAGTGGTGGCGGATATCAAGCAGCACTGGGCCAAAAAGATTATCTTTATTGATTTGAACCTGATTGCGGATAAGGAATATGCAGCAGAACTATTCGAAGCGCTGATCCCATTAAAGCTCAACTGGTTTGGACTTTCCACGACACTGCTTGGAAGGGATAAGCCTCTGCTTGAACTTGCCGCGCGCAGTGGTTGCACTGGTCTTTTGATGGGATTCGAATCCATCACTCCTGAAAACCTCAAACAATCCAAAAAGGGATTCAACTCGCCAGCCCAATACCATGATCTGGTGGCGCTCTTGCATGAGTACGGCATTACCCTCATGGCTTGCTTCACATTTGGCATGGATAACGACACGCCCGATATCTTTATGAAGACTGCCAGATTCGCAATTGACTCGGGGATTGACCTGCCGCGCTATGCCATTGTCACGCCATTTCCGAATACAGGCTTGTACAAACGACTCGAAGAGGAAGGCCGCATCCTGACGAAGAATTGGGAATTATACGACGCCCAACATGTAGTCTTCCAGCCCAAATTGATGACTCCTGAGCAACTCTATGCGGGCCATGAACAGGCATGGAAATATACGTACTCCTACACAGCAATGGCGAAACGTTACCTCAAGTCACGTATCCAAACGCCTGTCTGGTGGGTTGCGAATATGGGCTATCGTTTTTATTCACATCATCTTCGAGACTTTTATAACTGCGACTGGATCATCGGTCAGTTGGAACCTCAGAAACAAACTTCATCAAAATCAGATTTGATTCAAGTGACAGGGGATTAAAATATGCAACCCGTCGCACAGTTGGAAGAAAATCTTGCAACACGACCGAACAGTATTGAAATCAATCAGGCACTTGCAGATGCTTACGTAGAGCAGGGTCGCTGGAAAGAGGCTGCTGAAACGTATCAGGCTCTCCTAACTTTATACCCTGCAATAGCATCATTGTTTGTCAATCGTATACGACTTGGCTCCATAGCCTTGATAATTGCCTCTACCTTGATTCTGTTTGCACAAATCCTGCAACCCTCTTTGCCTGAGGCTCAAAGAAATCCAACTGAATTTGCAGGGAAATTAGCCTCCCGTGAATATCTCCTCGTACAAATATTCTTCTTGCTTGCATTCCCGTTTTTCTCCACTGCAGTCATTTCGATATATAAACTTCTCTCATACTCCCGTGATCATCGTCCTGCCTTTTGGGCGATGGTTTTCTCAGTGATTGGGATTGGGTTATACATGCCATCTCTCGGAATCAACGCGGTTGTCCTTCCATTGATCGGACGCTTGTATCTTGCGGGAGAACCAGGCGTGTTGGCAGTCTATTACGCAATTCAGGAATACCCCTGGGCTTTGATCCTGCAATTCGGAAGCTATTTATTGTTAATTGGTCTTTGCATTTTCAGTTTGGTAATTTGGCGTAATAAAGGTTTTCCAAAATGGGCATCCGCGTTATTTCTGGCCGGCTGGATTTTGTTTGTCGTTTTGAACGATCAAGCTTCGAATTTTGGACTTATCACAATTGGGATGTTGATTGCATTGGGAGGAATTGAACTGGCGAGAAGTATTTGGTTGCAAGCCTCGCTTCAATTTACACCGGCAATTGATTCCTCACACAAGGCGGACTCATGAGACTGACACTGATCCATCCATGTATCGGACGCCGTATTAACCAACCTTACATCCGCCTCTGGCAAATGGAGCCTCTGCCTCCGGCGGTCATCGCCGGATTGACTCCCGGTGATGTAGAGATCAAGTTCTATGACGACCGAATGGAACGGATTCCTTTTGATGAGCACACAGATGTTGTCGGCATCAGCGTGGAAACCTACACTGCCAAACGCGCCTACCAGATCGCAAGCGAATATCGGAAGCGCGGCGTGCCAGTGATAATGGGAGGCTTTCAGGCTGCCTTATGTCCAGAGGAAGTATCACAATATGCCGACGCTGTCATTGTTGGCGAGGCGGAGGAAGTCTGGGAACAAGTTCTGCTCGATATCGAACGCGGCACACTGCAAACATTTTATCGATCCAATGGGCGGCCCTCGCTTGGCAACCTGAGACCGAATCGCTCAATTTACAAAGGAAAGAACTATCTTCCTATCGGCCTGGTGGAGGCGGGACGCGGCTGTCATTTCGTCTGCGACTTTTGCGCGGTGCAGACTGTGTTCAATCATACACAGACACGCCGTCCTGTGGACGACATTCTTGCAGAACTGGAAAAGATGCGCGATAAACCGCTCATCTTCTTTGTAGATGACAACATTACATCCAATATGGATCAGGCAAAAGCCTTCTTCCGCGAGCTGGCAAAACTCAAGATTCGTTGGGTGAGTCAGGCAAGCATCAACGCTGCACACGATGAAGAATTCCTGCAGCTACTCGCGGCCAGCGGATGCCAGGGCGTGCTGATCGGCTTTGAGTCCCTCAATCAGGACAACCTGAAGAAGATGAATAAGGGATTCAACACCATGAAAGGGGGATACGAGAAGGCACTCGAAAATCTACGAAAGTACAACATCCGCCTCTACATCACATTTGTCTTTGGCTATGACGAAGATACGGAAGCCAGTTTTTCTGAGACGGTCGCTTTTGCGTTGAAGCACAAATTCTATATCGCCGCGTTCAATCATCTTACTCCCTTCCCGGGGACTCCGCTCTATAAGCGGCTGCAGCAGGAAGGCCGCTTGCTCTACGAAAACTGGTGGCTGGACGAGCGTTATTCCTATAATATGATTCCATTCGAGCCAGCACACATGACTCCGGAACGTCTCCAGCGCGGCTGCGTTGAAGCGCGGGCAGAGTTCTATAGTTACAGGAACATCTGGCGGCGCAGTTTTGATTCGGTTAACCGTTCCAATTCTGCAATGTGGTGGCACTTCTACGGGATCAATTATCTCTTCCGACGCGAGGTACGTCAGCGGGATTATTATCCGTTGGGAGATGAAGCATTTAAGGGAACCCTGCTCAAGGTCCGCGAACGAGGCGAGGCGCTGCCTCAGGTGAACCCGATCCTTGATCCAGCAAAACATCTAACGGTCTGATCCTACTCTTCATGCCTGCCCTTACTTTTACGCTGGCCACACCAGCCGACGATGAATCCTTGCGGCAGTTGTTGCGGGAAAATCCTATGCCAGGTTCGATCTCACTGTCTTTTGAACGTGAACCGTGTTACTTTGATGCATCGACCATTGAAGGACCATTTCACCAGACCATCGTTGCACGCGAAACAGACACAGGGAGTGCCATCGCTTTTGGCAATCGTTCGATACGTCCATTATTTGTGAACGGCAAAGTTAGAGACATCGGTTATATGAGTCAGCTTCGTATTCGTCCGGATTATGGCAAGGGCCTGTATCTTGCGCGCGGTCTGGCGGGAGGATTCAGGAAATATCAAGAGCTTCATCAGGACGGACGGACTCCTTTTTATCTGATGAGCGTGATAGAAGATAATCTTCCAGCCCGCCGCTTGTTGACATCCGGTTTACCAGATTATCCAAGCACACAGGAATACGGGCGGATGTTCACTTATGCAATTTATCCATCACGGCGCAGACGTGCTCTTCAATTGCCCGGTTCAATTTGCCTGATGCGCGGAAGCGATAAATATATTGATGAAATCGTGGCTTGTCTCAATCGTAACAATGCCCGAAAACAATTCGCTCCTTATTGGACTTGTGATTCTCTCTTTATCGCAAACCTCAATCCATCAGACTTTTTCCTGGCACTCAATGGAGACCGCGTCGTTGGTTGCCTTTCCTTTTGGGATCAATCTGCCTTCAAACAAACAGTTGTGCGAGGATATTCGGGTTCCCTGGCACACTGGAGAAAGGTGCTCAATGCGTTTTCGGCACTGGGCGGATGGGTCCATCTTCCTGAACCAAACACTCCATTGCGCCATTCATACGCCAGCCATCTGGCGATTGACGATGACAATCCTGCGATTTTCGCCGCGCTTTTCCGCGCACTCTATCACCATAATCTCGAAGCTGGATATAGTTATTTCATAATTGGGCTGGCGGAATCAAATCCTCTGAACAATATTGTGAAGACCTACCGTCCACTGACCTATACCAGCCAACTCTATCTTGTGGCCTGGGATAATGGGCAGGATGCCATAAGTAAGTTAGACAACAGTCTTATCCCCGGACCAGAGATCGCTGTGCTATGACAACGATCATTGATGCCTTTCTCGATTGGTCGCTTATTATCGCCAACAGAGTTATCATTTTCCTTTTCCCATTCTTCCGTTCACGGACAGGTTGGGAGAATCCACGCGTTCGCAACATTACCAGCCTGACCTATTTGTTGCGCGGTACCTGGATTGTCAATAAGAATCTCGACAAATGGCGGACCAGTCACGCGCAGTTGTTCCCAGCGGTGCTACAAGTGCAAACGATCAATCGCTGCAACGGCAAATGTGGGATGTGTCCTTATCCTTATACTGTCGATTTGCAAACGCGCGAAGTGATGGATGATGCGCTTTACACGAAAATTGTGAATGAATGTGTCGTCGAGGATGATTTATATGAGTTTGTGCCGATGGTACAAAATGAACCTTTGCTCGATAGTAAACTCGAGGAGCGTATTGCAGAATTCAAGAGGAGCGCCAAACCACATCAGGCTGTGGAGATCGTCACGAATGGCACCGCCCTGACGCCAAATCGTTTTGAAAAGCTGGTGCGAAGCGGGCTGGATACGATCACGATCAGCCTGAGCGCATTTACACAAACGACCTATGAAAAACTAATTGAAGGATTGTCATGGAAACAGGTGATAAAAAATCTTGAAGCGGTTGTACGTTCTCCGTCCCTGGCGCGTATTAACGTCTTCCTTCGTTATGTCCGTCAAAATGGGAACGAAAGTGAATTCCGCCCTTTCAAAAAACACTGGGAGCGACGCGGTTTGAATGTTGCAAATTATGAAGTCAATAATCGCGCCGGCACGTTACAGAATTACGAAAATCGTCAGCCGATAAAAGATTTCCTGTTCCAGCGCGTGCGCAAGAGCATGGGACGCAAATTATTCAAGCGCACGTGCCCGCATGCATTTGGCATCATGCACATCCTCAGCAATGGAGATGTCCCTTTATGTGGCAACGATTGGCATAACCGTCACATACTGGGGAATGTGCGCGAGCAGTCGATTCGCGAAATTTATAATTCGCCACAAATGAATCAGTTCCGCGAAATGATGGAGCAGGGCCGCTTCAATGAAATCGATGCATGCCGTGACTGCTCCTTTTGGCATGAATGGCTCGAACCCCATCGCCCTGGTCCTCACCTTAAGGGTGAAGGGCTGGGGATGAGTGGGAACCCAACTCCAAAGGATCACTCTTGACCACCTACAAACTCTCCTTCCCAAAATCATGGTATCCCCTCTGTCGGTCGTCTGAACTCAAGCCGCAACGAATCCTCAAGTGTGAAGCCTTTGGCGAATCATGGGCTGTATTTCGCACTGAAAACGGAAAGGTCGGTGTAGTGCAATCGCAATGTATTCACATGGGCGCCGACCTGGCGCGCGGGCGTGTTGTGGGTGAGCGGCTGCAGTGTCCACTGCATGAGTGGGAGTACAACGCGTCCGGGGTGTGCGAGCATATTCCCGCGGAATCAACCGTCCCTGCGCGGGCGCGGCAGATGTCGCTGAAATGTAAAGAGCAATATGGCATGATCTTCGGCTTTCTTGGCGGCGCTCCAACGTTTGATTTCCCGCTTTTTGAGAACAGTGATCATGATATATATAGTGCTCCATACGTGATGGACTTTGACACTCCGTATCAGGTTCTCGCCGCGAACTCGTTCGACA
>DAINRK010000205.1:0-7630 GCA_036741855.1 Anaerolineales bacterium | reverse complement strand
TCTCTGGAGAATAATTGCAGCAATGGTCCCCATAACAATGGCAATCAAACCCTTATATACAAAACCATCCCTCATCCAATTCGATGGCAGGATTGCACTCAGCAGTACAAGAGCGCCAGTAACCAAAAGGCTCTCCAGGAATGCGAATGCCATCATGAACGCGAAAATCTCGGCAATTTCCGCGAAACGAAAATAAAGGATAAAAGATGAAAGTCTGTTGAAAAAACCCAGAAGGGACCAACTGTGACAGACGAACAGGACGATGCTCAGTATCGTAATAATTTCACTGCGAGGAGGGAAACGATTACGAATAAAGTTCAGGCATTCCCTAGCCCTTCTTGCAATCAGCGGGTCTTACTCTTCCCCCGTCAATAGTTTGATCCGCTCCCACGGCTTGAGTGATTCATCTTCTGCGAGCAAGTTCTTCAACTCATACAATTCGTCGCGCAACGCCGCCGCTCTCTCGAATTCCAAATTCTTGGCGGCTTCCTTCATTTGCTTTTCCACTTCGAACACGATCTGCCGCAACTCATTGCGCGGGACACCGCCCACAGTCTTCACGCGATATTCACCTTTTTCTTCCCCAACAGCTTTCGCAGTCAGCTCTTCGGTTAGATCATGGATCGCTTTATGAATGCTGATTGGTACGATACCATTCTCTTCATTATATTTCACCTGTTTGGCACGGCGGCGGTTCGTTTCGTCTATGGCGCGCTTCATTGAGTCGGTCATTTTGTCGGCATACATGATCACGCGTCCGTTCAGGTGACGAGCGGCCCGTCCGATCGTCTGGATGAGCGCAGTTCCCGAACGCAGAAATCCCTCCTTGTCCGCGTCCAGGATCGCAACCAGAGATACTTCGGGCAAATCCAAACCTTCTCGCAGGAGGTTAATACCAACAATCACATCGAACACACCCAAACGCAGATCGCGCAGGATGCCGATGCGTTCCAGCGTCTCCACTTCCGAATGCAGATAGTGAACCTTGAGACCCAACTCCTGCAAATATTCGGATAAATCCTCCGCCATACGCTTCGTCAGCGTTGTGACGAGGATACGTTCGCCTCTTTCGACCCTCTGCCTGATCTCTCCGACCAGATCATCCACCTGCCCCTTGGTCGGGCGCACTTCCACTTCGGGGTCAACGAGTCCCGTTGGACGGATGATTTGCTCGACGACCTGGTCCGCTTTTTCAAGTTCATACGGTCCCGGTGTGGCAGACGTATAAATCGTGTTTCCCATCACCTCTTCAAATTCATCGAACTTCAATGGACGATTATCCAGCGCGCTCGGCAGACGGAATCCATATTCCACCAGAGTCTCCTTGCGAGACCGATCCCCGTTATACATGCCGCGGATCTGCGGTATTGTCATGTGGCTTTCATCGATCACCAATAAATAATCGCTTGGGAGGAAGTCAATCATCGTCCACGGATGCGTTCCCGGTGCACGATGATCGAGATGGCGTGAGTAATTTTCGATCCCTGAGCAATAGCCCACTTCCTTTAACATCTCCAGGTCGTAACGCGTGCGCTGCTCGATTCGTTGTGCTTCGAGATGCTTCCCGGTTTCTTTGAACATGGCCAGCCGTTCTTCGACTTCAGCTTCTATGTTGCGGATCGCGTCCTTCAGCCTTTCGCTATCGGTCAAGTATTGTTTCGCAGGATAGATGGCAACTTCATCCTGCTCACTAAAGATTTCACCCGTCAAAGGACTGAACCGAGTGATGCGTTCCACTTCATCGCCGAAGAACGTGATGCGATAGCCGCGTTTATCTTCATAGGCGGGAATGATCTCCAGCGTATCTCCGCGCACACGAAAAGTGCCAGAGCGCAGTTCCATGTCATTGCGCTGATACTGCGACTCGATCGGTTGACGTAACAACGCGTTGCGACGCTGCAACTCTCCCACTTTGAGTCTCACCGTTCCCTTGCCAAACTCTTCCGGGCTACCTAAACCATAAATACATGAAACTGACGCCACGATAATGACATCTCGCCGTGAGACCAATGACATTGTTGCAGCAAGGCGCAAGCGCTCGATCTCTTCATTGATCTCTGTTTCTTTTTCGATATAAAGATCGTGCCGCGGGACGTAAGCTTCAGGCTGATAGTAATCGTAATAGGAGACGAAATAGGAAACCGCGTTCTCAGGGAAGAACTCCTTAAACTCAGCATACAACTGGGCAGCAAGTGTTTTGTTGTGCGCCATGACAAGCGCGGGCATTTGCAACTGCTGGATGACAGATGCAATGGTGAACGTCTTGCCGGTGCCTGTTGCGCCCAACAAGACTTGATGTTTCATACGTTGATTCACGCCATCCACAAGCCCGCGGATGGCTTCGGGCTGGTCGCCCATCGGTTGAAAGGGTGCGTGAAGTTTGAATTCCATAAGTTTTATTAGGTGAAAGATGTGAACGGGTGTTCTATTATAACATCAAAAGAAAAGCCAAAGGCGAGAGATTTCCTTTGTGGACAGAACAATATCTTTTGAGAATGCCTGCGCAGAGCGGAGACAACCGACAGGCGAACGTAGTCTACGCTGGGCGTGTATAATTTCATCATCAAAACATTAAGGCAAAAGTGAAAATCACGATTCAGGTCTTCAGCGTTTTGTTGTTTCTCACAGGATTCGTCTTTTTCCTACAAGGGATTAACGTTCTGCCTGGCAGTTATATGACGGGTGATCCTCAATGGGCGATCAATGGCGGGATAATTATGGCAGTTGCCATCGGTCTATTCTTTTGGGTGAATCGTCGCAAATAGCATTTGTGGAGTAGATATGACAGACAAAAAAGCAAAGCTGGAAAGCAAGGCAAAGAAATTCATTAAGCAGGAATACGTCCTCTGGCTAACGACAGTTGGGTCCGACCTCGCGCCTCAGCCCAGATCGGTCTGGTTTATCGGGGATAACGACTCTTTTCTCATCTTTAGCTCGCTTCACGCGCACAAGCTGAAACATATCAACGAACACCCAACTGTTTCACTGCATTTCAATGCGGATAAAACCGCGGACGAGGGTGTGATCGTATATTTGGGGACCGCAAAAATAGACCCCAGTGTTCCGCCTGCACATCAAGTTCCTGCCTATCCAAAAAAGTACAAGGCGGGCATCAAGGCGTTGGGCGCGACGCCCGAACAGTTCAGTCAGGAATATTCAGTTGCAATCCGTGTCACACCTACAGCCCTCAGCGGCTGGTAGAAATATTGATGGACGAATCCATACTTGTCGGCGATCGTGTGAAGATCTTTCTGGATTCCAAGTTTTGGAAGAGTGGAGGCTGGTTTGAGGGAACGGTCGTCCGCATTGACCCATATTCCGAACACCGTAGTTTCTATTGGGTGGAATTGGATGAAGATGTGGTGCCTAGTCTGGGAACAGGCACCAACTTAATTTCTGTACTAAACCCCAAAAACATACAAAAGATATAGGCAATCATGTTAAGCAGAATGAAGCCCTGCTGGGTGATTCTTGCTAAAGAGGAGTAAAATTTGGAAAAGTTTCAGTAAGAATGCAAATCATGAAGAATTCTATATTTCATCATGGGGATTTAATTTTTTTGTGCTATTCTGAGTGAAACTGGTCTTAGATTTAGAGGCACTATTATGCAAAGAAAAACCTTTATTTTCCCTTTAATTTTGATCGTCAGCATTATTTTATCCGCGTGTATAGGGCTAATCCCGCTGGATGAAAACCCTGCTACAGGAAATTTTGGACCATCCTATTCTCCCCAGGAACATCAAACCCGCGTTTTCGAGGCGTTGTGGACCCATCTGCAGGATAACTATATTTATTATGAAAGCGCAGACGTTGATTGGGATGCACTGCATAAGAAGTATTTGGAGCGAATCAATTCTGGATTATCGAACGAGCAGTTCACTGCCCTTATCCAGGAGCTGGCATCAGAACTCCCGAGCGGAAGTATCACCTATCAATCGCGCGCCGAGCGGATTGAGGCAGAGACATCTGACCTCTCCACCTATGATGGGATCGGAGCTTTTATTGGCTTCAGTGAAGACCCTGCTCCGCATATCATTTTGCTGTCGGTCATCGAAGGCTCCCCGGCTGAGGAAGCGGGCCTGAAGGCACACGATAGCATTTTCAAAATTGATGGCAATCCTGTCCAGTTGGAAGAAGGGGTGAATGCAGTCAATCGTATCCGCGGTCCGGCTGGCAGTTCGGTCACCCTTGATGTTCAAACACCCGGCAAACCTGAGCGGTCCATTGAACTTCAACGTGCCAAGTTGACAAGCACCGGTACACTCGAATCAAGTCTCATTCCTGGAACAGATTATGGATATCTGCTCTTCCCACCGATTGGTTACACCAAATTGATGGAAGATGTGCAAAAAAGCCTGCAGACGTTTACTACCAATCGCACACTGGAAGGCCTGGTCCTTGACTTGCGAATTGCGGGCTCGGCGAGAGGCTGGCCGCTTGAAGAGTTGTTCACATTATTTCATAATGGCAACGTGGGTGAATTCTATAATAGCGCGAAACAGACCCAGGTTATAACCATCAAAGGGCAGGATCAATTCAGCTCGCAATCTGTCCCACTGGTTGTGCTCGTTGGACAAAACACCACGGGCTGGCCGGAAATCCGTGCGGCAAGCCTGCAAGCTGGTGATAGAGCGGAGATTGTCGGCGCGAACACACCGGGGGAAGTTGAAACAACTGCTTCTTTCTACCTTCCCAATGGATCGCGAGTTTTCATCGAAAGCGCCTCCTTCAGATTGCCAAACGGCGAAGAGCTTGGTAATAGCGGAATCCGGCCCGACGTTGAAGTTGAGGCGGGTTGGGACGAAGTCCTGCCAGATTCAGATCCTGTTCTTGACGCCGCTGTCGAATTGTTGAGTACACCGAAATGAAAAAGCCAATCATATTTACACTGATTTCATTATTGATTGCATCCTGCCTGCCGCGTGATGTGCAAATTCCTCAAAGCCCATTGCTATCCACCTTAGAGCGCAAATCGGGGTTGATCGCTTATATTGGCGCGGATGGAAATATGTTTGTCTCCGACCAGGGTGGCGGGAGTCTCAAGCAACTCACAAACGATGCAAAATTACCAAAGAGCCAGTCTGACCCGTATAACCTCTATCAGTACCCTACATGGTCGAAAGATGGAAATCAGCTTGCGTTCGTCCGCACGAGCAACGAGAACTCCAAGCCTACATCTGAGTTATTGGTAGCAAATATTGATGATGATAAAGTAGACCAGGTCTACGAGAGTGAAAGTGAACACCCCTTCTATCTTTACTGGTCTCCAGACAACGCCAATGTGAGTCTGTTGACAACTTCAGTCTCCGGTCAATCTTTGATTTTGCAAAACATCCCTGCGGATGGCAGTGAACGCACAATCATTGATACAGGTTCACCTTACTATTGGTCATGGGCCCCGGATGGGAGCACAATGGTCATTCACACGGGCGGCGCCAGTTCGACAGCACCTCAACATCTTGCCTTCCTTAGGCTGAACGCGGAAAACAAGAGCGAGGAAATTATTGAGGATGGCCTGGATACGATCCCCGCTTCTTTCCAGTCCCCGGCCTGGTCGCCAGATGGAAGCCATATCCTGTTGACGCGCGTCAACGATAAGGGCGAAAACGAAATCATCCTTATGGACAGCACTGGCGTATTTGAAAAAATTATTGGGACGTTTGAAGTCAATACCGCTTTTGCATGGTCACCTGATAGCACAAAGATTGCATTTATTTCAGGCTCGCGGGCAATGAATGCTGGTACCATTGGACACTTACATGTCGTAGATATTGAAACACTCAAAGAGACCGTGAAAGATGAGGAGATATATGCTTTCTTCTGGTCACCTGATAGTGAGAAAATAGCCTACTTTATCCCTCTTCTTACAAACCGGTCTGCAGACGGATCAGAAACTTCAACTCAGCAGCTTGTGCTGCAGTTAAACATGCTGGACGTAAAAACGGGCGAAAGCAAGGAATTATTCACTTATCAACCCACCGAGCAATTCGCCAACATCCTTCCTTACTTTGATCAATATCACCAATCGACTACAATCTGGTCCCCGGATAATAACAATCTGGTCTTGTCTTTCGTGAATAGCAACGGAGGCTCAGGCATCGCGATTGTTGCGGCTTCGGGTCAATTGGAACCACGCCTGCTTGCGGAAGGACTCTTGGCCTTCTGGTCGTGGAAATGAACTCCGTAAAAGCCGGATTTCGATAGTAAAAGCGCAGTCTTTCGACTGCGCTTTTCTCATCCCTTTAGCATCTCATCGTGATTATCAGATTCTTCCTCAGGCTTCGCAAGTGGCGGCATCTCAAGGATGGAATTCAACCCGAAATGTTGTAAAAATTCTGGGGTGGTGGAATATAAGATCGGCCTACCAGGTCCATCCGCGCGCCCTGATTCCAAAATAAGACCTTTATGTAAAAGGCTCTTCATCATACTGTCGCTATTGACACCGCGAATGGAATCAATTTGCGGGCGCGTGACGGGTTGTTGATAGGCGATGATTGCCAGCGTTTCCAGCGCGGCGCGGCTAAGATGAGTCGTTGCTTCAAGTCCGAGAAAACGTTCGATCAATTCAGCCAGTTGTGGAGCTGTGGTTAATTGGACACGTCCCGCGTGTCGTTGCAGGCGCAAGCCACGGCTGGAGAGTGAAGCGTCCAGTTCGTTGAGTCCGCGTTCGACAACCGATGGAGCAACGTCCAGCACGGTCGCCAGTTGTGCAGTTGCCACAGGCTCCCCTGCAACGAAGAGCAGTGCCTCCAACTTTACCGAAAGTGGCAAATCGATTTCGTTATTTTGCTCTAATGAAGGCTGGGAATCGCTCATGCTATAATTGCTCCGCTATACTTTAAAAATTACGGATTAAAAGGATGAAACTAACTAAATACGCGTTACAAATTTTACTTACTTCGCTGATACTCACATCAATCGCATGTACCATTTTCGTTGGCGGACCCGATTTCTCAACTCTTCCATCTATACCAGTTTCTACAGAGGCAGTGGAAAGCATCAAAGAAGAAATGAAACGAGCATTTGACGCAGGTCTTGAAACGGGCGTTGTCACCTTTAACCTCACCGAACCACAGATTACTTCTTATCTGGCCCTTCGTTTACAAACAGATCAGGCTTTACAACAAACCGATAAGACGCCATTAATTAGCAATCCGCAGGTTTATTTGCGCGATGGCCAAATGCAAATCTATGGCAAGACTCAACAGGGTATATTCGCAGCGAACATTGGTATTATCGTCAGTGTAGGTGTAGATGAAGCTGGTCAGCCAAAGATCGAGATTGTCTCCGCTGATTTCGGTCCATTCCCTGCACCAGAAGGTCTCAAAGATGCCATTACTGTGATTATCAAAGAGGCCTACACAGGGTCACTCGGACCTGTTGCTACTGGCTTACGTATCCAAACCATCACCATTGCGAATGGCGTAATGACGATCACAGGCCGTATCAGATAGCGCACGGATTATACAATACTTCGCGTTGAGCAGAGTCATTACATCCAGAAACATGCACAGCATCTTCCTCCGCCGCCCCCCTCACCTGCGCACCACGCCACTTGCGTCCGGGGCAAGTATGCGGCAGGTGAAAGCTTCGATCAAACTCACAGCAAGCTTGCTGGTCAGCATGATAG
>DAINRK010000204.1:0-7658 GCA_036741855.1 Anaerolineales bacterium | reverse complement strand
GTCTACATGCCACCGAACGCAGACTTTAATCCGCATGTCTACATGCCTCTCTTTTTTTGGATTGGCGCGGCGTTATTTAGAATAGGCGGTCCCAGTCTCGTTTTGCTCAGGCTGATTTCTTTCACAGCAACGCTTGTCACTACCATCCTGATTTACTGGATTTCCTTACGAGAGAGCGGCTTACGCTGGGTCGGACTCACCTGTGCAGGGTTGTTCCTCGGCGGATATCACATCAACGGATTCTGGTATGAGGTGGCGCGCGTGGATCCATTGTTTGTCGCGTTGATGTTGGCCGGGTTTGCGCTGGCATTCTACGCAGGTGATGCGAATCGCAGACTGGTCCTTTCAGGGGTGATGTTTGCCTTGGCCGCATTCACCAAACAGACTGGATTCATCGTTGCAATTGGTCTGGCACTGTATCTGTTCATCAAATTTGGCTGGCGCGCCTGGCTTTTCTTGATTCCGTTTAGTGGGTTGACCCTGGTTCCTATGCTCCTTCTCAATTGGTCTACGAATGGGTGGTTTTTTTATCACATTTTTTATATCGGTTCTGCCGACCCGGCAGAAACTAGCCGCCTTGTCAATTTCTTTACAAAGGAAGTCTTCGGCGTGATGGCAGGCTTAAGTCTGATCGCCGTCCTTGTGATCGTTTTGGGAACTCAACGCAGGGGACTGAAAGTCCTGCTACAACAACCCTGGCTGATCGGGCTTGTTCTTGCGATTGTGATCAGCGCGGTCGGCCGGATGCGCGTGGGCGGGAATATCAATAACCGCATGCCTGCCTACGCGCTTCTGTGTCTTACACCGGCGATATTGATCCAAGTCTTTGTTCCACAATTTTCTTCCAATACGCATCTTACCGATCGAAGCTTGTTCCTCTGGAGGAATGGGATCGTCACAAGCCTTGTACTCGTTCAGTTTGTGCTGGGAAAATACTCTCCTCAGCGTTATATTCCGAGTTCCTTCATGAAGCAAAGCGGAGACCGTCTCGTTCAAACGATTGCCCACAGTAAGGGTCCGATTCTAGTCATGATGCATCCCTATTACTCGCTACTGGCAGGCAAAAAACCGTCCACTCAAATTGCAACGCTCTGGTATGTCCGTCACCGCGGTGAGTTACCATTGCCAGATGATTTTGTAAACAAGATTCAAAGTCATTATTATTCTGTGATCATCTCAGATGAAAGTTCCTTTGAAACCCAACCTGATCTTCAAAAGCTTATTACTTCATACTACACTGAAGATGAAATGCTTAATCTGAGCGAGGCGCCAACAACTCTCACTGGCGTGATCGTGCATCCCAAAGTCATCTACCATCCAAAACATCCTTAAGGTAATGGTTTAGCGCTCTGCAGGAAGCGAATGAGCTCATAACAGCCTCATCACATTGACGTTCTAAAAAATGAGCATGGCAGTACTCAATATTATGCCTCGGAGCGTTAAGATGATTCGAAAATTAAAATCAGGAAAATATCGCCTGTACTCAAAAAAGAAAGATCCGAAAACGGGGAAACGTAAAAATCTGGGGACATTCAATACACGCGAAGAAGCCGAGAAACACGAGAAGCAGGTTCAATACTTCAAGCGTCAGTGAGTTTACTTTCACTCCACCTTCACAATTGCTTCATGGATGATGTGTGCATACCGGTTCTGCAGACGGATGAAGTGGCTCTGGATCGCATCTGCCTCGGCACCATCAGGCGCCAGGAACCTCCCGCTTTCAACGCCCTGCCGCGCGATCTCGCGGCACACGGCTTCAGTGATCAGTTCGGCGAGCAGCACTTGTCCATGCACGGATGTATCGAGGCGATGCTGGCTGTCGAGATAGATTCGGACGGAAGGCGCGGCAGTGGCAACAACGATCGTTGAGTTAACGCGGTCCAGGTAGACGCGTTGACGCGGATCCATGCGGTCATCGAAGCGGATGTCATTGAAGAGTCCGTGATGTTTTTTAGACGGAATATCGTCAATCGCCTCTTTCTTTGACCGGACCTGCACCACCGCCTTGGCCTTTTGATCGCTCAAATAAGCTGTCACCACTCCCTCATTCCCGACCTGCTTTCCCTCCACACTGACCCTTGCTACACCGACGTTTGGGTGATCCTTCATCGCTTTGATCGAAACCTTTGGGGTCAGCACATCAACCTCGGGGTTGTCCGAAACGACAAAGACTGTGGCGCCGTCATGCACCTTATCGTTCAGATGCGCGCGCAGGGTGAGTGTGACCGTTTGTCCCGTTTGAACATAGACTCGTTCAGGAACAAACCCAAGTTCTGCGGAAGGCGCTTCGACCCGATTCCCATCCAAAGATTGGTTTCTCCCATCGCTCAACTCAGAGGATGCGATGACGTTCAATTCGCGCAGCGTCTTATCGAGTTTTTTGCGCAGACGTTTGTCGAGTTTCATTTGCTCGTCCTGCATGGCATGTTCCCGCTCCACCTGCACAAGCGGCTCGATGCGAGTTTCCACTTCATTCTTCAACGCTTTTGCGAAGGGATGTGTCCAGTTAATGCCATCGCGCGTCGCGGTCAGGACGGGTTCATCGTTTTTCAAGAGATCATGCAGGTAATCACAATTGATGGAACCATAGAAGAAGGATGCATACGGGTCGTTCTCGAACTTGAGCATGGTCAATGAAATGATTGTCTCTCTACTTATAACAAGCAAGCCAGCATCCGCGTAATCACCCTCCTCCCCTCTCGTAGAGAGTTGGATTTTCGATCTCAATAATTGCAGATGTGCTGAGGCGGGAAAGCCTTCGATCTCAAACTGTTCATCGAGAACCATTTCACCCATGGGTGGCTTGAAGGAAAGTACATACTCATGTTTGACTTTATGCAGGCTCGAAAGATTCCGAAGGATGATGAGCCGTGCAGGATTCCCCATGATGGTACGAAGTTCAAAATGTCTTTGCAGGTAATTGCGAAGGTTTTCGAACTGCGGCATTTTGATATCTTCGCGTGAGACGACGATTTCGATCTCGGTGCCGTTCTTCTCGGGGATTCCGTGTTTGTCCCTGAGCTCCTCGTTCGCAGGGATTGGCTCGTCCAGATTGAAAGTCGGCACGCCATCCCTGAGCAGGAGCGAACTGCGGTAAAGGTTGTCATCCTTGATCGAATTGACATAACCATATCCCAGACCGAAAATGGCATCTTTAAGGCCGCGCCCCCACATGCCGCGCACATGTTTGTCCTCTTTCAACCCGCTGGTCGCTTCACCATACGTGCCGACCACCCTGTCCATACGCACATCGTCCATGCCCTCCGCAAAATCACGGACGCGGATCACTGAATTCTTGTGCTTCCTCAACACGTCGATGATAATTTCACCGCTGGCGTGCAGACCTGCATCCTCGAGGCGGGAATAACTGTCGTTGCTGTTGGTGATGACCTCCACCAGCGCGCGCATGACATCCTTGCGGATCGCCTGGTCCGCCTGTTGTAGTGCCACCCTGTCAGCGTATTGCAGTCTGCGGCTTGTGGTCATTCACTTGCCATCCATACTTTACTTCTTCGGTTTCTCTGTTTTCTTTCCAGCCGGCTTTGATTTTGCGTTCAACAGGGAGGCAAACTTGCCTTCACTGAATTCCAAAAAGCTCAATAAATCCTTGCGTTCATAAATGTTCACGTAATCCTTGAACTGCTGGAGGTTCCTTGAGAGCGTCCCAGCAGGCGATTCCATGGTGCAGAACAGGAGGATCCTGAAATCGAACTCATTGATCTCCAGTTTCTTTTTGTAACGAGTGTATGCCTCCGATCTCTCAATCGAGCGGACGTACTTCCGCGCACGGGATTTCAATTCATTATGAACAGTCATCTTCGCGGCTTGTGCAGGTTGCACTCTCACTCTGCCAAGAGATTTCTCCAATTTCTCCGCGTGTTTGATTCCTTTTGCTGTTATTTTGAATCCTTTGACGGCGCTTCCGAGCAGGTAGCCCTTGTTCTTGACCTCGCTCCAGCGCCTTCTGACGACCGCAGAGTCGGGCCATTGCGGGTATTTCTGTAGGGAGAACCGTTTCGGGAACAATACAAAGCAGGCTGAGATCACATCTTCAGACGTGATCTCGGATCTCTGTTTGTGCAGATAGTAAATGGAATAGATCACGAGATCGTTCAGGGTGATCTTCGAGTAAACGTTTGGATCGAAGTTGGGCGGGAGGGATGTTTTAGCCACTGTTTCCTCGATGGAATCTTATTTCATTTCTGTGCAGATAAACCTGTTAACCCACCTTAATATTCACCTGATGCCAGGCATTATTCATATATCCCTTAAAATTCCACACCTGCGAAATATCCCGTGGTTGTGTGTTGGCAGAAGTGTCCATGGCGCGGACAACGAGTTGATGTTTTCCTGCCTTTAACTCAAAATTTGCTTTCCACAACGTCCATGACCAGCAGCTGGCATCATTGAACAATTCGGCCTGCACCCAGGTATGACCTCCATCACAGGAAACATCCACACGCGCAATTTTCCTTCCGCCTGCAATCGAATATCCCTGCACGGTGACAATACCGCGAGGTATTCTTTCATTTTCATCATGGGAACAGATCACAGAAGTAACATTCATTTCGCCGAGCATCACGCCCTCTTCCCACTCTACGGTCTCAGGACGTGTATGCGGGGCAAACAGTCGGTAGGCATGGCTTTGAAAATAATTTTGTGACGGCTCGTTTTGCACGGTAACGCGATCCAGCCACTTGACACTACGTGCGCCAATATAACCTGGCACAATCGACCGCAACGGGCACCCATGTACAGGTTGCAGCGGCTCATTATTCATCTCATATGCGAGAATCGCTTCAGGACTCAATGCCTTTCCAAGTGGAATGGACCCGCCATACCGGAAATATTTATGATGACGTTCAACCTCATCCAGGCCACCAAATTCCACATGCAGATAAGAAGCCGTTTCGCTTTCCACACCCGCTTCTGCCAGCACGTCCCGAAGCCTGACCCCGGCCCAGGCCGCATGACTAATCGCATCCACGCCCCAACCTAACTCATTGGGAATCGACTCCAGAGCCATTAACTCCTCGCGTCGATTCCCTGCACATTGTAAAGTAGCGGAAACTTCTACACGCTCAAAATTATTTTTGATCTCGTCAAGTGATAAAGACAAAGGTCCTAAAACCTGTCCATTGACTTCCAAGCGATAAGAGTCCGCGTCCACTTCAGGCACAGCTCCATGGCTACGGACAAAGAACAAATTTGTCGGTGTGATATAGGATTGAGTTAATAACCTGGGGGGAGGTCCCGCATTGAAGGGATTTTCTTGCCTCACTACAAAATCAGGGTGCTTGTCAAAAAACATTTTGATCATACAACATCACCTCATATTGTAGTCGATGCTTGAATGATAATCGAAAAAAGCTGAATCACCAAAGCTTACAGAGGGAGGGTAAAAATCAAGTATCATACTCGAATCTCAGAATCACAAAGTGCCGCAAAATCTTCTACACTTGATATTTGAGTTTGAGTATTCAAATCCATGTAAAAAGTTTACCTAGTATGAGATAAGCGGTAAAGGACAAATCATGGAATCCATCCTTCTCATCATCCTCATCGGTCTGATCGGCGGTGTGGCAGTGGGACTGCAAAGTCCGCTGGCAAGCATGATCACGCAGCGGCTCGGTCTCTTCGAGAGTGTCTTCATCGTGCATATGGGAGGCGCCCTCATTGCATTGATTCCCTTGTTGATGTATAGCGGTGGAAAACTTTCTGAGTGGCGAAATGTTCCATGGTATGCATTGGGGGCAGGGATATTTGGGCTGGTGGTGATTGGGTCAATCAGTTACATGATCCCACGCATTGGGATTGCAGCGGCCATTACAACGATAGTAGCAGGTCAACTTTTGGTTGGGACGATTCTTGATCACTATGGACTACTCGGCGCGGCCGGTAGATCCATGGACTTGACGCGTTTCATTGGGCTGATTGTGGTACTTGCAGGAGTCTGGTTAACAGTTAAATAAGCGCTAGGTTTGGATTGGTTATGAAACCCTATAGGACAGCGCCGAATAAAACTCCTTCAGGAATCTCGAAGGCATAGTCGCCAATAATCGCGGCTCGCTGAATGCCGCGTGCGGAGCAAGGGCGCGATACGTTTCAAAAGATAAAGGGTACGGCACCCACATATTTCCCGAGTTTACGTTATATTCGACGAGTAAAAACGCGCCATTCATTTTCAGGAACGAGCGCACGTGTCGCAGCACTTTTTCTTTATCCTTGTAATAATGCAGAGAATTAGCCATCACAATCCCATCCAGCGGAGGAAGGGAAAGCGGGCCCGTGAAATCTGCCTGAACAGGATGCAGGTTTTGTGAGGTCGTAAATTTCTCTCGATGTGATTTTTCCAGTTCGTTGAATCCCCTTTTGTCTTTGTCTACTGCATAGATTTCGGCATGCGGACCAACTACTTCGCGCAGAGCAAGAGTGAACGCGCCTGAGCCCGCGCCGAAATCTGCCCAGATACCCCCAAAAGGTAGGTCTGCTGGCTTGAGGAGGTTGACGTGATCTTTGTGATCCATTCGGAAATGGTATCATAAATAATCGTATAATCTATGTAGAGGTGCATTATGATGAACAACCGTCAACTGGCAGATACGTTCACACTCATTGGGGATCTATTGGAGATCAAGGGAGAGATCATTTACAAAACGCTGGCATATCGTAAAGCCGCAGAAAGTCTCATGTCGCTCGGGCGTGACGCCTCCGAATATTGGAAGGAAGGAAAATTACTGGAGATTCCCGGTGTGGGCAAAGCCATCGCCGAAAAGATCGATGAATTGCTCAGTACGGGTACACTGAGATTTCTCGAGAAAATAAAGGCGGAGATCCCACCCAGCTTGGCAGAGTTGTTGCCAGTGCCAAGCCTCGGACCAAAGAAGATCGCGATGATCTGGAAGACGTTGGGAATCACGTCTCTCGCGGAACTGGAAGCTGCCGCGAAGGAAGGGAAGCTGCGCGACCTCCCTGGCATGGGCGCGAAATCGGAGACAGCGATTCTGGAAGGCATCGCGTCGCTCGGACGCAGGTCAGCCAGGATTCCGCTGGGACGCGCGTATCCGCTTGCCCTGGACATTATCCAGGTCCTTAAAAAAGTGAAGGGGGTTGTTGATGCGCAACCGGGCGGCAGCCTCAGAAGGATGCGCCCGACCATCGGCGATATTGACATCCTCGTCTCTGCGAAAGATTCCAAACCGGTGATGGAAGCAGTGGTTGGTCTACCGCGCGTCTTGCGTGTGCTGGGCAAAGGCGATACAAAGGTAAGCGTCGAATTCATAGATGGAGTACGCGCGCAGGTTTGGGTACATCCACCAAAGGAATTTGGAACCGCATTTCTCTATGCGACAGGTTCAAAAGACCATAACGTGCGGCTGCGTGAAATGGCGCTGGCGAAAAACCTATCACTGTCCGATCATTCATTTCTGAAATTAAAAGGAGAAGGGGAAATATTTTGCGCGACGGAAGAGGAAGTTTATAAAATACTCGGCTTGCCATGGATTCCACCTGAGCTGC
This sequence comes from Anaerolineales bacterium, assembly GCA_036741855.1. Classification (GTDB taxonomy): domain Bacteria; phylum Chloroflexota; class Anaerolineae; order Anaerolineales; family Villigracilaceae; genus Defluviilinea. The sequence goes on along the minus strand of DAINRK010000204.1, from coordinate 140 downwards.
GCGAAGATCGTGGTGAGATCCAGGCGGCAAAAGCAAATAAACTTCCGAAATTGATCCAGAAAAAAGACATCAAAGCGGACTTGCAAATGCACTCCACCTGGAGCGATGGAAAGTTATCCATGCTGGAGATGGCGCGCGCC
>DAINRK010000203.1:0-7660 GCA_036741855.1 Anaerolineales bacterium | reverse complement strand
CGCCTACGCAGCCCGGGCAGGGATCAAACTCTGGGCTTTCGTGACCAGTCTTGTTCCCGCAGTCAAGATGCGTGAGATTGCTTTGTACGGAAGCCAGGTAGTTAAGATCACAGGATCATACGATCAGGCAAAACAAGTCGCGGCGGAATTCGCGCGCCAGCGCGGCTTGTATCAGGATATGGGCGCGCGCACAGTAACTGCAGTCGAAGCGATGAAAACCCTCGCATTCGAGATCGCAGAACAGCTCACGATGGCGCAGGGCTTTGCACCCAACTCGACAAAAGATGCACCCAAATGGCGCACACCAGATTGGTATATTCAGGCAGTAAGTGGTGGTATGGGTCCTCTTGGGGTTTATAAGGGATTTCGTGAATTGAAAGGACTAGGTCTGATCTCTCGAATTCCTGCCCTTGTCCCCATACAAGCAGAGGGCTGTGCACCTATGGTCGAGAGTTGGAAAAAAGGATTGGAAAAAGCCGAACCTGTTCTTTCACCAAAGACTCGTATTGAAACGCTGGCTACTGGCGATCCTGGGCGCACCTACACCATGCTTCGCAATCAAGTCAATGAGACTCATGGTTTATTTGAAAGTGTTACTGATGAAGATTCTTTTCGCGCTATGCATGTCCTTGCCAAGATGGAGGGTATCTCGGCAGAACCCGCAGCAGGTGCGGCATTTGCAGGCTTGTTCAAACTAGTGCGAGCGGGTATTATTAAATCAACCGATACAGTCGTGGTCAATTGCACGGGGCATACACTTCCGGCGGAACAGTTCCTTTTTGGCGAAAATTGGACTCGCGATGTAGATTTGCTGCCAAAGTTGGAGCAATCTCCAACCCCGCAGGAAGGCTTGCTCTCCGCACTCAATAATGTGACTCCGAACCGGTTTTCGCGTGTTGTCGTGGTTGATGATAGCCCTGAGGCTCGTCGTCTCATCCGGCGCATTCTACAGTCTCAGGGAGATTTTGAAATCTTCGAAGCTGTTGATGGGCGAGAAGCGATAGAATTAGTAACAAAAGAGCATCCTGATCTTGTCATTCTCGATCTAATGATGCCTGAAGTGGACGGTTTCGCTGTATTAGACTCATTACGAAGCAAACCCGAAACGGCAAATATTCCAGTAATTGTTGCCACTGCAAAAGAACTCACAGTAGATGAAAAGGCACGATTACAGGGACAGATCCAATCGCTAATGCAGAAAGGTGATTTCCTGAATGATGAATTTCTCGAAGAAGTGCGTTCACTTATTCGTTAATCACAACAGCGGGTATGGCTCGCCATTTTCAAATACAACGACGGGCAGTACGATCACCCGTCGTTGTGATTTAATATGGCAGGTATGAGCGCCACGCAAAATGGCCGTTTGGCAGGTATAAACGCCGCACTCATTTCGGCTTTCTTTCTTGGGCTAGCGCCTGTGTTCGGCAAAGCAGCCATGGGAGGAGATCATTTCTCACCGTTTGCCGTTGTGGCCTTACGCACAGGTGCCGCTGCATTATTGCTGTTTCTCATTATGGTACTCTTCAAAAGAAAATTTTTGTATATTTACGGTACGGGTCTGCTTGGGTGTGTTATTGCAGGAAGCATAAACGGAATTGGATCGCTGTTTTATTATGTAGGATTAAGTAAGTTGAATGCCAGCATTGCCCAAATGCTTTATGCACTGTATCCTTTTTTTGTGGCAATTTGGTTGATCCTCGATCGGCAACCTCTCTCACGGCTCACGATTATTCGTATTGCGATCGCGTTCGTTTCTGCGATCATGCTTACTCAGTCCGGCGCCGGGAACATCGATCCAATTGGAGTGATGTGCATGATTATTGCCGCAGGATTCTATGCTGCTCATATCCCCATTAATCAAAGGGTTCTGTATGATGTCCCTCCACCAACTGTGACCTTGTACACCCTCATCTCGATGAGCGCCATTGTTATATCCGCTTATTTTATTTTTGACCGAAGTATTCCAACAGCAGCAGGTGTCGCTCCCTGGTTGCCTGTATTCGGACTGACTGTGGTTACGTTCTTATCGCGGCTGATGCTCTTTTTAGGAATTAAACATATTGGCGGAATGCAGACCGCTATTTTGGGTCTGGGAGAATTAATTGTTGCCATTCTGTTTAGCCATTTATTGCTAAACGAAATGTTGACCAGGCCCCAATGGATAGGCGTGGCATGCCTAGGCATTAGCCTTTTAATGGTATTGTTGGAGAAACCTGTCCCACATCCGCCTGTTCACCCGCATGGCTTATTAAGCTGGCTGCAGCCTCCTGATTTCCCTGACGATTTTTATAAGAACTAAGAATCAAAAGTTACAATCTTTCCCAAATGGGATGGGATATTGTACAGCGTGTCCCATGTAACATGGTCTCGATTCACAAAAATTTTACTTATCACCCTCGTAGAGATAGCCCGTTCCGCGCACACTTACGATTCGATCCGAGAGTGCCGGAAACGCGTCCAATTTATGTCTCAGCCTGCTTACCAGCGGGCGCAAAATTTCAGGGGCCTCTCGTTGCGATGTGTCATATCCCTGCACAAGCAGGACTAACTCACGATGGGAATAGACACGTCCCGGATTTTCGATGAGCACGCGTAGTAAACGTCCTTCGGCAGGAGTCAGGTGAATAATTTGGTCCTTCTTGCGCACCTGCCGGCGGGAAAGATCAATGTGGGTACCATCCTTCAAGGAAAACTCTGCCATCCCTTCATCCACATCTATGGTTGCACCTCCACTTCGCATCTTCAGACGCGCCTCACGCCGAGTTAAACCTTTCTTTACACTACTAACAACTTGGGCAGGTGGAACAGGCTTAAGCAAATAGTCATGGATACGTAATCGCAAGGCCTGAATGGCAGACTCTGTTGTGCCAAAAGCGGTTAGCAAAATCACTTCGGTCTCCGGTGAAACCTGGTTAACCACCTGAACTACCTCCAGACCATCCATCCCGGGCATGCGTAGATCAACCACCATCAATTCTACGGGATGCGTGCGCACATACTCCACCGCGGCTTGCCCGTTTGGAACTGAGTTTACGATGTATCCCTCCAGCCGCAAAATATCTGAGAGTGACTGGCGTGCAACAGGTTCATCATCTACAACAAGGATATTTGACTTCATTGCTTATCTCCAATCGGCAGGAATAATCGAAAGCACGCACCAGGCTCACGTTCATCCAATAGATCCAACGTTCCACCATGCGCTGTGACAATATTGTAACTCACAGTCAACCCAAGTCCGGTGCCGCCATCTTTTGTGCTAAAAAATGGTTCAAAGATATTGTTGCGTCGATTCTCAGGGATGCCCGGTCCGCTATCGTGAAAGATTATTTCGATACCATGATCAACCGCCTGTGCGCTTATCTTCAAGTTGCCGCCCGCTGGCATGGCATCGAATGAATTCAGAATCAAGTTAAAGAAAATTTGCTGGATTTGGCCACTTACTGCATAAATTGTGGGCATCGATTCAGGCAAGTCTGATTTTATTTCAATGTGACGCTGGCTCAGTTGTTGGGAGGTAAGGCTGAGAACGTGACGTAGTAATTCAAGTACATCCACCTGTTCAACCTTTACAGCGCCAGGGCGATAAAAATCAAGCATACGTTGCATCGTTTTCATCAAACGATCTAATTCATTCTTTGCTAGATCAAAATATTCCCTCCGTTTTTCAGGAGGTACATCTTCGCGCCCGGCCAGGTGCAAGCAATTTTGCACCGATTGCAAGGGATTGTTAACTTCGTGCGCAATGGAGGCAGTTAGTCGCCCAGCGGCAGCCATTTTCTCGGCACGTAACAAAGCTTCTTGCGAATCTTCTACTCGCCGAACGTAATCCCGCAGGTCCGCATAAAGTCTTGCGTTTTCCATGGCGACAACCGCCTGTCGGGCCAGCACAAAGAACATCTCAAGGTCTGCGCCGCGAAAAGCACGCTCCGTGCCACCAACGCCCTGTGCATCGCGAGCAGCAAACAATACGCTGTGCAGATGGGAACGCGCGACCGGAATCAGGATCGCCGAACCAAGTCCAAGCGTGGAAAGAAGCGCCTGCGTATCATCTTCTCCAGGACCTGTTGCATTGATCACGATAGGATCCCCATCCGCATCGACGCGACTTACGAGTTGCGCCGCGAAATTGGATTCATCTATAGGCAAGGATTTACCATGTTGCGCAACGACAGACACGACTCCATTATCAACTTGATAATATGCCACATTTGAGCAATACAAATGATTGGAAATCGCGGCAACGATCATATTGAGCAATTTGTTTTGATCGGTTTCGGCGAAGAGGGTCTCAGTTACATTGAATAGGGGACGTAATGCTTGCACACGCGCCGTATCGCGTTTACGTTGGTTATCGGTCAGCGCCTGCTTCGCAGCCAGAAGAAGCTCATCGCTTTTTTGGAATGGTTTGAGAATCAGCCCATCTACGCCCTGTCGCAACGCACGGATCGCCGTTTCAACAGTGCCAAAGCCTGTCATAACCAGAACCGCAATGTCCGGAAGCACCATTTGTGCGCGGGAGATAACATCAAAACCATCTACTTCGGGCATGCGGATATCAACCACCAGTAAATCAACAGGATTCTGTTGAAGATACTCAATTGCTTCGCGCGGATCAGTCAATGAAGTTACCTTATACTCCGCACGGCTCAATATGCGATTGCATAATAGCGCAATGCCGGGCTCATCATCTACCACAAGAACTGAAATTGATTCCATAATTTTTGTGCACCTTCATCTGAACCTCTCCCGTTGGATATTCGGTGAGGCGAAGGCTTGTTATTACAAGGGTAGCCAGACAGTGAATTTTGCTCCCGCACCCGGTTGGCTCACCACATCAATCTGTCCACCATGATCTGTGATGATTCCATAGGTGACCGAGAGTCCCAAACCTGTTCCACCTTGATTTCCTTTTGTAGTATAGAATGGTTCAAAGATGCGTGCCTGCTCCAATTGAGGGATTCCTACACCTGTATCCTGCACTGATACGATAACCCAAGCTCGATTACTGCGACTCGAATTGGATGTCTTTATTTCCATTTCTCCCCCATCAGGCATAGCCTGTAATGCATTATGAACGAGGTTGATGAGAACTTGTTTCATTTGATTTGAATCAATCAAGACCCAGGGAAGGTCTTTTTCAAGATCAATTTTCAATTCTATTCCACTCATGTGAATCAAATGCCTGCTGAGAGCCACAACATCTTCTACAACTTCATTGAGGGAAGCTCGCGCACGAATGCTTTCACTCTGACGCGCGAAATCAAGTAAGCGCCGTACAACATCCCGCGCACGTAGAGCCTCACGCATAACAGTTTCCAGATCCTTGCGGCTTTCACTTCCTTCCGGCATATCCTCCAAAACCAGTTCAGCAAAGCCCGTTACCGAGGTTAACGGATTATTCAACTCGTGAGCGATACCTGCCGCCATTTCACCAACGGCGGCAAGTTTCGCGGCTTGAATGAGGCGATTCTCCGCGGAACGCTGTGCTTCCATGCGAGCGCGTAATTCCATCTGAGTGGAGCGCAACTGGCTGATCGTCACCTGCAATCTCTGATACTGATCCGCACTGGTAATGACACTGGCAAGAATGCCTGCAAGCGATTCGAGCGCAATGAAGTCATTATGTGTAAACGCATTACGTGAACTACTTTCCACATCAATAATGCCGATGATCTTTTCGCTCTCACGGATGGCCACGCACATTTCAGAACCTGCCTGCCAGCCTTTGATCGAACGATAGCGCTTATCTTGCAGCACATCATTCACCATGGTGCTCTCGCCTGTCCCAAAAACATAGCCGGTAATCCCGCCCATGACCGGATACTCGAACGATTTCATCGCGCGCTTGACTACGTTTTGGCTGGTCCCGCCAAATCCTCCAATCGTGAGGTTGCCCTTTTCATCGGCAATGAAGACCGCAGCCAGTTCATACGCAAAGTAACGGGCGAGCAGATCCGAAGTAATCACCGCTACTTCACGCTGATCTGTCAGACCAATAACCTGTTGTACAACTTCATGAATGAGACCAAGGTTTCGGGCACGTCCCTCTGCTTCCTCACGCAGACGAGTGTAATCAGCGAGGCTGGCAAGATGGCTGGCAATCACCGTCATCAGGCTTTCATCATACAGGTTGAAGGCATTATTTCTTAGGCTTTCCACGCACAATATACCAATCGTTTGCCCTCTGAAACGCAAAGGAACGTACAGACCCGATAATGCTCGGTCGTATAAGGGCAAATTTACGTCAACTTGATTCTCTCCAAGGCGTACCTTTTGACCATTCATCAGCAATGGAAAAATCCTGTGCTCCTCTGCACTGCGTACCGTAGAAGTCACACTGGCACTAGTCTCGCGGCTCGTTGTAAGTGTATTCCCATCAGTAATACGATATTCATTCAGCAAACGATTATCCGAGGAAAGCAAATAAAGAGCAATCAATTCTGTGCCAAACGCGCGAGCCAGCAAAGCAAACATACGGCGTGCGATCTGATCAAGATTTCTCCCCGAAGAAATGGTAATCGCAAAATCATTTAGCATGCCCAGACGAAGAAGGTGACCAGACATTTCGTCAAATGTGATGATCGTTTCAATCGCAGGCGCCACCTGAGTGGCAAAATCAATCATACGATTCCACTCATCCCCTTTGAATTCGCTGGTACGCCAAAGGACCAATGCGCCGATCAATCGCTGGCCGATGACGAGCGGCACGCAAGTCCACAAACGCGTATTTGACTTTAATCCTTTGTGAGGAATTTCAGACCAGAGCTCATCACCACGATGGACAACCATTGGAGTGAGGTTGTTACTCATACGGCGAAACAAAACATGAGCATCTATTGTAAGGACAAGATCGGCGCAAGAGGGAGCATTCCATTGTGCTCGTACTTCAAGCGAATCACCGCGTAAGATTGCAAGCCAACCGCCTTGTACGGAAATGAGGCGTACAAATGATGTCAAGGCGCGGTCCAAAGCGCGTGGCAAGTCATACGGGTTTTCAGAATTCAAATCAGGGATGAGCAAGGATGCGGCCACTGACGACAAGGCAGATGCATCTACTGGTGCCGAATCGGTTTGCATTCCCGATACAAGGAGACGCCAGAGCCGTTGTGAATCATTCGTCAGTTGAGCTGCACCCGCCAAAATGACGCGCGATGCGCCCGTCAAAGGAAAGGCAAATAATCTAGCGGCATCCAATGTACTGAGATTGGAAAGCGAGACGGATCGGCTTTGGCCACCACTCAACGCCCCACACAACCACGAATCTACCTCTGATTTGCTCAGAAATTTCACTAGTGCAGGCTGCGCTTTTTTCGCCAGGTGAAAATGCGAAAGGATACGCCACTTTCCCGCCTCCCGCTCGACGAGCGCCGCCCATGTTGTGTTTGTCAACTGACTGGCTTCTTTGAGTTGAGTTTCGATTGTGGTCTGGTTTGGCATCTTGTGTTAATTATACAGCAGAGTAAATTATGTGGAGTACGCAAGACGGCATCTTGTGTTACTCTAAAATGGTAGAATTAAATCATGACTGACTTGATCGTAATCGGAGGCGGTCTTGCAGGAAGTGAGGCAGCCTACCAAGCCGCCCAGCGCGGACTGAAAGTCCAACTTTTTGAGATGCGTCCCACACTCCAAACTGGAGCGCACCAGACGCATGACCTGG